>DASYJJ010000341.1:0-3894 GCA_035996605.1 Rhodanobacteraceae bacterium | reverse complement strand
TGCTGAAAATCGACGGGGATTATTTTCCCGAGAATCCCGCCGAGCTGATCAAGGACGCCGGCAAGTATAAGCGCCAGTATCCGGACGAGAAGCGCCCGGACGAGGACAAGGACAAGAAGAAGAAGCAGCAGCAGGGTCAGGGCTGACGGGTTCGCTTCGCTCGACGGCGCCTCGCTTCCTTCGGGTCCACGGTCAGCGGTCGATAGATTTCGACACGATCGCCATTGCTGAGCGGCGCGTCGCGCGCGACCGGTTTCGACCAGATACCCGCTGCGAGACTCGACACGTCGATCGCGAATTCCGCTTCAAGGCCGGACGCCAGGATCGCGTCCGCCACGGTTGCACCGAAAGGCAGCGCTATCCGACGCAGAAACTGGCGATCTGGTTCAGCGTAGGCGACTTCGATATCGATTTCTGCCGCGTCAGCCATAGACTTTCGCGGCAACGCTGCAGAAATCGTCGACAAGGCGACTCGCGAGTCCCTGGAACCCGAGCCGCAATAGGGGTCCGGCGAGAAATCCCGCGTACTCGAAATCGAGTGCGAGCGCGATCTTGCAGCCATCGTCGCCGAGTGCGGTGAAGGTGAATTCGCCTTCGAGGCTTTGCAATGGACCGTCGACGAGATGCATGTGCAGCCGATGCGGAGCCTCCGTGGTGTTGCGCGTCGTGAAACTTTGGGTGAGCCCGGCAAAACGCAGATCGAGCCGCGCGACCAGCTCGGAATCGCTCTCGCGCTCGACGATCTCGGCATCGGCGCACCATGCGAAGCGCGTCGGGTATGCTTCGACGTCGTTCACGAGATCGAACATCTCTCGGGGCGAATAGCGCACGAGCGCGTGGCGGCGGATCTGGATCACGGCTCTCAATGGGTTACGCGCTCGATGCGTCGCGTCAGGCAACGGCAATTGTAACGGACATGGCAAGAACGAAGGCCCAGGACAAGAAAGCCGCCGGCGGCACGATCGCGCTGAACAAGCGCGCGCGCCACGAATACCATATCGACGAGCACTACGAAGCGGGAATCGCGCTGCAAGGCTGGGAGGTCAAGAGCCTTCGCGCCGGCCGCATCAATCTCGGCGATGCCTATGCGATCGTGAAGAACGGCGAGATCTTCCTGTTCGGCGCATCGATCGTGCCGCTGATTTCGGCCTCGACGCACGTCGTCGCCGACGATCGGCGCACGCGCAAGCTCCTACTCAACCGCGCCGAAATCGACAAACTTGTCGGCGCGATCGAGCGCAAGGGCTACACATTGATTCCACTCGCGCTCTACTGGAAGCACAACCGGGTCAAGGTCGACCTTGGCGTCGCGCGCGGCAAACAAGAACACGACAAGCGCGACACGGAAAAGGAACGCGACTGGAACCGCGAGAAGCAACGCGTGATGCGGGCGAAGAATCGTAGCGCTTGATCTCGGTAGGGTCGATCTTGCTGAGACCGCATGATTCGGCGGCGAGGCACCGTTCACGATCGCCCGCACGCGTTCGCCACTTGGCCCTTTTGCTTGTACGCGACCGACCCGCCTAGTATCCTCCGCGACCCGCGCGAGCGGCGCGCTCGGATGTGTGGCGCGCGGGAAAGTGGAGAGGTGTCCGAGCGGCTGAAGGAGCACGCCTGGAAAGTGTGTAAACGGTTTATCCCGTTTCGCGGGTTCGAATCCCGCCCTCTCCGCCAGTTTTGAAGTATTGTCAGCGCCCCTCGTTCGATTGCAGGTTCAGCGCAGCTGCACGAGGGTGGGATTTGAACCCGCGAAACAATCAGGTAAAACCGGGTTCGACAAATCGGCAGGATTGCCGATTTGCACAGCGAAGCTGCCCGAAGGGCGAGGCACAGGATGTGCCGAGTGCATCCCGCCCGGACGCAAAGTTTTCCATGGTGGCTCCGTCGGTTCCCCCGCGACGATAGCTCGCAAATCCCGCCAGGTCCGGAAGGAAGCAACGGTAGTGAGTGATTCGGGTGCCGGGGTGTAGCTGGCGGGGCCGCCTCCCTTCATCGGCGGCGCGTACGCTCACTGGCTCGGGTGCAACCATCCCGATTCGCCGTCCGCATAGTGCTCGTTCTTCCAGATCGGCACTCGGCGTTTCACTTCGTCGATGATCCAGCGAGACGCGGCGAACGCGGCGTCGCGGTGGTCGGCGCTGACGCCGACCCACACCGCCATGTCGCCGATCGCGAGAGCACCGATGCGATGCACGCAACGCGCAGCGCGCAAGCCGAATTTCTCGCACGCTTGATCCAGAATCGCGATGCCCTCGCTCTCGGCGAGCGGTGCGTAAGCCTGGTAGTCGAGTCGCGTCACGGCTCGAGCGTCGTTGTGATTGCGCACCCAACCTTCGAACGTCACGCATCCGCCGGCCGCGGGATGCTCGAGCACGGAGCGCTCGACCGCGGCGTCGATCGGCGCGTCGCGAAGCTCGAAACGTTTCATCCGCCGGATACCGGCGGCAGAAAGACGACTTCGTCGCCATCGGCCAGCGCGCGATCCCATCCGGCCAGCGCGCCATTGACAGCGACGCGCACGTGTCCCGACGAAATTCCGAACGCGTGCTCGCGCGCGACTTCGGCGTAAAGATCCTTCGGCGTCGAAGCACTCGTGTCGCGCGTCTCGGTGCTTCGTCCGGCACGATCGGCAAGGCTCGCGAAATAAAGCAGCCGGATCTTCACCGGACGGCCCTGCCCTGTTTCACGCGCCGTTTGCCGCCGCTCTTCTCGACCAGGCGTACCTCGCCGATCACGATTTCGTGCGACAGCGCCTTGCACATGTCGTACACGGTCAATGCCGCGACGCTCGCGCCGGTCAGCGCTTCCATCTCGACGCCGGTCTTGTGCGTGATCGCGACGGTGCAGCGAATGACGAGCTCTGCCGAATCGGCGAATTCGACGTCGAACTTGCAGCTTTCAATCGAGAGCGGGTGACAGAACGGAATCAGTTCCTGCGTGCGCTTGGCCGCCATCGTTCCGGCAATGATCGCGGTATCGACGATGGATCCCTTCGCCGAACGCATGCCTTGCGCGCGCAGGATCTTCGCGACATCGGCCGGAAAACGAATACGCGCCTCGGCAGTCGCAACGCGCCGCGTCGCGCTCTTGGCGCCGACATCGACCATGCGCGGACGACCGGCGGAATCCACGTGCGATAGCTTGCGAGCCATTCCGGTCAGCCGCCGATCTCGTACATTTCGACGCGCTCGCGCCCTTCCGTGCGAAGGCTGCTGCGAAGCTCGCTGTAGCGATCGTCGCGCGCATTCCACACCGCGCCGATCAAACCGGCAAGTTCGGCATCGCTCGCGCCGGCACGCAGCGGCCCGCGCAAATCGTGACCCGAACGCGCGAACAGGCACGTGTAGAGGCGCCCGTCCGCCGATAGGCGCGCGCGCGAACAGTCGCCGCAAAAAGGTTCGGTCACGGAGCTGATGAATCCGAGCTCGCCGCCGCCGTCGGCGAATGCGTAACGTCGCGCGACTTCGCCGCCGTAGTTCGGCCCGAGCGCAACGAGCGGCCAACGCGCATCGATGCGCTCGCGCAACTCCGCACTCGGCACGACGAGATCGCGCCGCCACTCGTTGCAGGTCCCGACGTCCATGTACTCGATGAACCGCACGATGTGCGCGCTGCCGCGGAAATGTTCGACCAGATCGAGCACGCGCGCATCGTTGACGCCGCGCATGACGACCGCATTGATCTTGAGCGGCGAGAAGCCGCCGCGCTCGGCTGCGGTGATCGCTGCGAGCACGGTATCGACATCGCCGCGTCCGCCGGACATCGTGCGAAAGGTCTCGGCGTCGAGCGTATCCAGGCTGAGCGTGATCCGATGCAGCCCGGCCCCGCGCAGGGCGTCGATTTTCTCGGCAAGCAAACTGCCATTGGTCGTGAGTGCGAGATCATGTCCGCCGG
>DASYJJ010000340.1:0-6705 GCA_035996605.1 Rhodanobacteraceae bacterium | reverse complement strand
CTTCGACACCGTAACGTTGGGTGGTCTTGCGTATGGTCAAACCGTGCTGAGCCGCGCGGTCGAGGCGTCCGGCCGTGTATGGGACAGTCGCGAAGCCCACGCCGCTGTGTACGACGCCGAGCGCACCGCCGAGCTTTTCTGCGGCGTCGTCAATCGCTGGAAACAGATGGATGATCTCTGGCGGGCGCGCGTCGTCGCCGGTCCCTAGGAGACGATGCGAGGAGTTTCTCGCTCCGTCTGCGCGAACACCGTTTGCGCCGCGGGTGTGCCTGTCGCTTGATCCCGAGGCCGGTCGGGCGCATCTTGCAGTCATGCCCATCTACGAATACATGCCCAAGAGCGGCGGCTGTCCGACTTGCAGCACCGGCATCGAGCGATTGCAGCGTCTCTCCGACCCGCCGCTCACCGCGTGCCCTGATTGCGGCGCTCCGCTCGAGCGCGTGATCGGTGCGCCACAAGTCATCGCCGGGCAGGCTCACGTCCTGCGCGAGGGGCACCTCGACAAACATGGGTTCACGCAATACCGCAAGGTCGGCAAGGGCAAATACGAGAAGACCGCCGGAAAAGGCCCGCCGACCATCAGCGACGACTGAATCCGCAGCGTTTTCGCGAAGCCGGCGAAGATGACCGTAATATGAAATCACCGCAGCAAACTCCGCTATCCGATTGATTCGGCGAGTTCCGCCGCCGCAAATGCGCGCTTTCGCGCGCCTTCTGTCACAGCACCGCAACAAATCATTCCTCGTTCTGCAATCTGGCGGGCCTACAAAAGCGCACCAGCGGCACGGCACTGCCGCCCTGTCCGCTTCCCCAAGCCTGAGGAGTCCTCCCGTGCTCATCTCGTTCAAGTCCCGCTTTGCCGTCATCGGTCTCGCGGCCGTGCTCGGCGCGGCATCCGCGCACGCAGCTGACATCACCGGCGCCGGTGCCACGTTCATTTATCCCATCCTCTCGAAGTGGTCCGACACCTACAACAACAAGACCGGCAACAAGATCAATTACCAGTCGATCGGTTCGGGCGGCGGCATCGCGCAGATCAAGGCGGCGACGGTCGATTTCGGTTCGTCCGACAAACCGCTCGATCCCAAGGAGCTCGACGAAGCACACCTCGCTCAGTTTCCGTCGGTGATCGGCGGCGTCGTGCCGGTCGCGAACATCGAAGGCCTGCAGGCCGGAAAGATCCATTTCACCGGTCCGCTTCTCGCCGACATCTATCTCGGCAAGATCACCAAGTGGAACGACGCGGCGATCAAGCAGATCAATCCCGATGTGAAGTTGCCTGACGCGAACATCACCGTCGTACATCGCTCGGACGGTTCGGGTACGACGTTCAACTGGGTCAACTACCTCGCCAAGGTCTCGCCCGAGTGGAAGGAAAAAGTCGGCGAAGGCACGTCGGTGCAGTGGCCCGTCGGCGTAGGCGGCAAGGGCAACGAAGGCGTCGCCGCGTATGTGAACCAGATCAAGGGCTCGATCGGTTATGTCGAGCTCGCCTACGCGCTGCAGAACAAGATGGCATACGGATCCGTGCAGAACAGCGCCGGCAAGTTCGTGCAGCCGAGCCTCGAAAGTTTCCAGGCCGCCGCTGCGGGAGCCGACTGGAAAAACGCGAAAGACTTCTACCTCGTGATCACCAACGCGCCGGGCGAAAATTCCTGGCCGATCGCCGCGACGAATTTCATTCTCGTCTACAAGCAGCCCAAAGATGCGGCGCGCACCAAGTCGGCGCTCGATTTCTTCAAGTGGGCGTATGCCGAAGGCGGCAAGCAGGCCGAGGAACTCGACTACGTTCCGCTGCCCAAGGCGCTGGTCGAGCAGATCGAAGGCTACTGGACGACCGAAATCAAGATGTAAGTTTGTCGTCCGCGAAGCGCGCTGCATTTCCGCGGCGCGCTTCGCTCGAAGTGCTGCGCATCGGGAGCGCCTGTATTTCGGGCGCTCGATGCGACGGCAGGATTCCGCCAAACGGTGCGACGACGGACGACCGCATCCATTGCCACGCTTTCGCATGACGCGGCCGCAGCGCTGAAAGATTGGCGCGATAAAAACGCTTCCGGAGTTCCGCATGGCGCAAGCCGCCGCAATCAGGATGTCGACGACCGCGGCGGTAACCGACGCGAACCGGCGCAACGTGCGCGATGCGCGCGCGGACGGTCTCTTCCGCTGGATCGTCGCCGCGGCCGCCATGTTCGTTCTGCTCGCCCTCGCCGGCGCTGCGATCTCGATGCTTCTGGGCGGACGCGAAGCCTTCTCGACGTTCGGCTTCAACTTCCTTTTCTCAACGCAGTGGGACGCCGTCAACCACAAGTTCGGCGCGCTGGTGCCGATCTACGGAACACTCGTCACCGCGCTGATTGCGATGCTCATCGCGGTGCCGGTCAGTTTCGGCATCGCGTTGTTCCTCACCGAAGTCGCGCCGAACTGGATGCGCGGGCCCGTCGGTGCCGCGATCGAGCTCCTCGCCGGCATTCCATCGATCATCTACGGCATGTGGGGCCTCTTCGTTTTCGTGCCGATCATGGGCGAATACATCACGCCATGGCTCAACGATCACATCGGCACCTGGCCAATCATCGGCGCGCTGTTTCGCGGACCGCCGCTCGGCATCGGCATGCTCACGGCCGGCATCGTGCTGGCAATCATGGTCATCCCGTTCATATCATCGGTGATGCGCGAGGTGTTCCTTACCGTGCCGACGCGGCTCAAGGAATCGGCGTACGCGCTCGGCTCGACCACGTGGGAAGTGGTGTGGGATATCGTGCTTCCGTATACGCGCTCGGCGGTGATCGGCGGCGTTTTTCTCGGCCTCGGCCGAGCACTCGGCGAAACGATGGCGGTGACGTTCGTGCTCGGCAACGCACATCAGCTTTCGGCCTCGCTGCTCGAGCCCGGCAACTCGATCGCCGCGACGATCGCCAACGAATTCACCGAAGCCGATTCGGAGATTTATCGCTCCTCGCTAATCGCGCTCGGATTCCTGTTGTTCGTGGTCACCTTCATCGTGCTATCGGTCGCGAAGCTGATGTTGAGCCGTCTGGCAAAACATGAGGGCGCGAAATGAGCGCCGTCTCCGAACGCCTTTATCGCCGCCGCCGCGTCATCAACGGCTTCAATCTGGTCATCTCGGGATTTTGCGCCGCGTTCGGCTTGTTCTGGCTGATCTGGATCCTCTGGACGACGCTGCGCAACGGTCTCGCTGCGATGAAGCCGGCCCTGTTCTACGAGATGACACCGCCGCCGGGCTCCGAAGGCGGACTCGCGAATGCATTGTTCGGCAGTCTCGTCATGAGCGTCGCCGCCATCCTCATCGGCACACCGATCGGCATCGCCGCCGGAACGTACCTTGCCGAATTCGCGCGAAAAAAAGCCATCGGCGAAATCATCCGCTTCGTCAATGACATCCTTCTCTCGGCACCTTCGATCGTGCTCGGGTTGTTCGTCTACACGCTCGTCGTGCGACAGGTCGGACATTTTTCCGGCTACGCCGGCGCGCTTGCGCTTGCGCTCATCGTCCTGCCCGTCGTCGTGCGCACGACGGACGAAATGCTGCAGCTCGTGCCGAGCCAGATGCGCGAAGCGGCGCTTTCACTCGGCGTGCCGCAATGGAAAGTCACGATGCAGGTGCTCTATCGCTCCGCCCTGCCCGGCATCATGACCGGCGTGCTGCTTGCCCTCGCTCGCATCAGCGGCGAGACCGCGCCGCTGCTCTTCACCGCGCTCAACAACCAGTACTGGACGAACGATCTGTCGTCGCCGATGGCGAGCGTCCCGGTCGTCATCTTCCAGTACGCGATGAGCCCGTACGAGTCCTGGCATGCGCTGGCATGGGCCGGCGCATTCGTGGTAACGATCTTCGTGCTGTTGCTCAGCATTCTTTCGCGCACGATTCTCCTGCGCAACAAGGTGTCCAATGACTGATACCCAATTCGCTCTCGCGACACCGACCGTTTCCGCGGCGGCGGCCACCGTGCATGTCTCGGCCGAGCCGCCGAAGATGGCGGCGCGCAATCTCGATTTCTTCTACAACGGCTTTCGCGCGCTGAAGAGCGTCAATCTCGATATCGCCGAAAAACGCGTCACCGCTCTCATCGGCCCGTCCGGCTGCGGCAAGTCGACGCTGCTGCGCATCTTCAACCGCATCTATTCGATCTATCCGAAGCTCGACGCGAAGGGCGAAGTGCTGCTCGACGGCGAAAATATTCTCGACGCCAAGTATCCGCTGAATCGCCTGCGCTCGAAGGTCGGCATGGTGTTCCAGAAACCGGTGCCGTTCCCGATGGCGATCTACGACAACATCGCGTACGGCATCCGCCACTACGAAAAACTCTCGCGCGCGGACATGGACGTGCGCGTCGAGGAAGCACTGCGCCAGGCCGCGTTGTGGGACGAAGTGAAGGACAAAATGCGCCAGAGCGCGCTCGGACTCTCCGGCGGCCAGCAGCAGCGTTTGTGCATCGCGCGCGCGGTCGCCCTAAAGCCCGAAGTGATCCTGCTGGATGAGCCGACATCGGCGCTCGATCCGATCGCGACCGGAAAGATCGAGCAGCTCGTCGCCGAGCTCAAGGACCGTTACACGATCGCGATCGTCACCCACAACATGCAGCAGGCCGCCCGCTGCTCGGATTTCACTGCATTCATGTATCTGGGTGAATTGATCGAGTTCGGCGTGACCGAGATCCTATTCACCAAGCCGACCAAGAAGCAGACCGAGGATTACATCACCGGTCGGTTTGGATGATTCGATTCCTCTCCGTTCGCGGGAGAACGGATATTCCCCTCTTCCGCTTGCGGGAGAGATAGGGTGAGGGCAAGCGAAGTGAAGCGTTCCATCGAACGCACCACTCCGCACTTCCCTCACCCGCCCTTCGGGCGACCTCTCCCGCAAAGCGGGAGAGGTGACAAGGCCGCTTCCGCTTGCGGGAGAGGTGACAGGACCCTTTCTGCCTACGGTAGAAGTGACGAGAACACGAGGCCATCGATGAACGCGAGTCCCCAATCCAGCGATCACATCGTCAAAAGCTACGACGAGGAGCTCAAGCGCCTCACCGGCGAGATCCAGCGCATGGGCGAGATCGCACTCTCGCAGCTCGATGCCGCGATCGATGCCGTGATGGAGCGCGACAGCGAGGCGGCGGTGAGGATTGCACAGGGCGACGGTGCGATCGATACGCTCGAGCACGAAGTCAGCCACGATGTGGTTCGACTCCTCGCACTGCGCCAGCCGATGGCGCGGGATCTGCGCGAAATCCTTGCCGCGCTGCGTATCGCCGCCGATATCGAGCGCATCGGCGATTACGCCGCGAATGTTGCCAAACGCTCGATCGTGCTCAACCAGTCCGCGCCCGTACAACTGACCTATGCGTTGCCGCGTCTTGCGCGACTCGCCGAGGGACTCGTCCGTGACGTGCTGAGCGCGTATCGCGACAACGACGCCGACCGCGCGCTCGCCGCCTGGGCACGCGATGAAGAACTCGACGAGCAATACACCGGTTTGTTCCGTGAGCTCCTGACCTACATGATGGAAGATCCGCGCAACATCACGCCGTGTACGCATCTCCTCTTCATGGCCAAGAATCTCGAGCGCATCGGCGATCACGCGACCAACATCGCCGAGAACATCTACTTCCTGGTCCACGGCGAGCAGATTCCGCAGATCCGACGCAAGGGCGATACGACTACGGCAATATCGGGGCCATTGCCGAAGTAACGGACGCAATCGCAAATCGGTATCGGCGTCGAAAGCTCAGGCGACGGCCGGCGCCGTCTTCGGCGCAATCGCATCGCGCCAGCGCAGGAGCGGACGCTCGTACACGCGATAGACCAGCGCGGCGAGCACGATGGCCATTGCCGCATACGCCAGAGCTTGCGCAAGACACTGCAACGGCGTCGCGCCCTTCCAACCGAACACTTCGAGCAGCAGTCGCAAGAGTCCGAGATGCGAAACGTACAGCGCGTACGACCATAGCGCGAGCCGCGCCACCGCAAGCTCGGCGAACCGCGGCAATCCGCTCCGTTTCCAGAGCGCGGCGATCGGCAGGAATGCGGCAAAGCTCAACGGAATCAGATTGAAAAGGAATGTGCGCGCGAAGAGACTCGTATCGCGCGGCCACGCAAGACAGATCCAGACGCAGAACGCCGTTCCGACGAGTCCCGCGCACGCGATCGCAGCGGCTGCGCGCATGCTGGGCTGCAGGCGCCGCACGAGCACGATAGCCAGCACGCCGTAGGCGATCGCGTCGAGCCGCACCAGCGTCACCTTGCGCACGCCGGCGTCCCAATCGGGATTGCCGTGCAGTACGTACGCGATGCGGATGCCGGTGAAGACGAGAATGCCGAGCACGATCAGCGGAATGGGTCTCATCCATCGCGCGAGACGGCCCCGCGCGAGCACGATCAGCAGTGGCGCGACGAGATAGAAAATCTCCTCGATCGCAAGGCTCCACGACTCCGGATAGAACGGCGGATTCGGCCAGGCGAGGTTCTGCCAGAAGAACACATAGCTCCACGCGTGCGGCCACGCACCCGTCGCATAGCGTTCGAGCAGAAGATTGAGCAGGAGAAAGAGATAATAATTCGGAAGCGTGCGCAGCCAGCGGCGTATCCAGAACTGGCGCACATCGAGATCGCCGCTTTCAGCCTCTGCGGCGAGAATGCCGCCGATCAGGAACCCGCTGAGCACGAAGAAAAGTTCGACGCCGAGCTGGC
>DASYJJ010000339.1:0-2965 GCA_035996605.1 Rhodanobacteraceae bacterium | reverse complement strand
ACAATTCGAATGGTGGCCGCGAATGGCCGCGACAGGAGTTGCGAAAGACGATGAGTGACTGGCTGATCACCAACGCCGAAATTGTCAACGAAGGCCGCCGCGAAACCGGCGACATCAGCATCCGCGACGGGCGTATCCATCGCGTCGGCGGAAGCCTGGCCGCGCGCTCCGGCGATCGCGTGCTCGACGCGAACGGGCGCTGGCTGCTGCCCGGCATGATCGACGACCAGGTTCACTTCCGCGAACCCGGCCTGACGCACAAAGCCGATATCGAAAGCGAATCGCGCGCGTGCCTCGCCGGCGGAATCACGAGCTACATGGAGATGCCGAACACCAAGCCGCCGGCCACGAACCGGCTCGCGCTCGAGGCTAAATACGCGCGCGCGGCCGAGGTTTCGCGCGTGAACTACTCGTTCTATCTCGGCGCGACCAACGACAATCTCGACGAGATCCGCCGCCTCGATCCGCTCGCCGCGCCCGGCATCAAGGTGTTCATGGGCGCCTCGACCGGCAACATGCTGGTCGACAATCCAGCCACGCTCGACGCGATTTTCCGCGAAGCGCCGGTGCCGATCATCACGCACTGCGAAGACTCGCCGACGATCCTCGCCAACGAGGAAAAAGCGCGCGCGATCTGGGGCGACGACATTCCGCCCGAGAAGCATCCTCTGATCCGCTCTCGCGAGGCGTGCATCAAGTCGACGACGCTCGCGATCTCGCTCGCCAAGAAACACCGCACGCGTCTGCATGTGCTGCACATCTCGACCGCGGAAGAATGCGCGCTGTTCGAACCGGGCCCCGTTGCCGGCAAGCGCATCACTGCCGAGACCTGCGTGCACTACCTTCACTTCAGCGACGCTGACTACGAACGGCTTGGCAATCGCATCAAGTGCAATCCCGCGATCAAGACCGCCGCCGATCGCGACGCGATCACGCGCGCGCTCGCCGAGCATCGCATCGATGTGCTTGCCACCGATCATGCGCCGCACCTCGCGAGCGAAAAGGCCGAGCCCTACGCGCGCGCGCCAGCGGGCCTTCCGCTTGTGCAATACGCGCTGCAGTGCGCGATCGAGCGCGTGCTCGACGGCAAGCTGACGCTCGAGCGCGTCGTCGAAGCGGTTTGCCACGCGCCGGCGACGTTGTTCAATGTTCGCGAGCGCGGTTATCTGCGCGAAGGCTATTTCGCCGATCTCGTTCTCGTGGATCCGCACAAGCCGCACGCGGTGACCGCCGCCGACGTGCTGTCGAAATGCGGCTGGTCGCCATTCGAGGGGCATACGTTTCGATCGAGCATCGCTGCGACGTTCGTGAACGGTGAACTTGCCTGGCATGACGGTGCGCTCGATGACACGGTCCGCGGCATGCGATTGGAATTCGCGCGGTGATCGCGAAGGCGACGAGGCTGGTGGCGATCTGCGCATTCGGAATGTCGGTTGCCAGTGCGGCAGAGAACGACGCGCAACCTGCACAGAATCACGTGCAATTCCCGCAATCCGTCTCGCAAGGCGCACTCGTGATCGGCAACGTCACGCCCGGTAGCAAAGTGCGCTATGCCGATCGCGATCTTCTCGTGAGCGCGAATGGCGACGTCGTCTTCGGCGTCGGTCGCGATGAGACAGGTCCGGTCGGCGTCGATGTACGCGAACGCGACGGCCATCATGAGCGCATCGAAATCGCAGTGACGTTGCGCGACTGGCCGGTCGAGCGCATCGAAGGCGTTCCGCCCGAGACCGTCGAGCCTCCGCCCGACATCGCCGAGCGCATCAAGCGCGAACAGGCGCGCGTCGTCGCAGCCCGTGCGCGCAACGATGCGCGCGATGACTTCCTTGCGACGTTCACATGGCCGGTCGAAGGACGCATCAGCGGACGCTTCGGCAGCCAGCGCGTCTACGTGGTGAAAGGCAAGGACGTGCCGAAGTCGCCACATCCCGGCATGGACATCGCGGTTCCGCAGGGCACACCCGTGAAAGCGCCGGCCGGCGGCATCGTGACGTTTGCCGATTCCGGCCTTTACCTCACCGGCGGCACCGTGCTGATCGACCACGGACACGGCGTCAGCTCGAACTTCCTGCACCTCTCTCGCGTCGACGTCAAAGTTGGCGAGCGCATCGAGCAAGGGCAGATCCTCGGTGCGGTCGGCATGACCGGCCGCGCAACCGGGCCGCATCTGCACTGGGGCATGAACTGGTTCGACGTGCGGCTCGACCCGCTCCTCTTGATGGATCCGTCGAAGTAGAGACGTTCGACCTTCGATTCGTCCAGCCGGACGATTTCGGAATTCCCAAGATACGCGACGGATCATCGCGCCGAGCGCTTCGCGAGATTTCTGATCTCGCGAGCACCTGTGCTGTCCGCTTTCGTCCAGAACCGCGTATTAGCTTGCAGGCGGCGCTTACGCCGTAGCGTAATCACACCGATGGCGTCGATCGCACCGAACGCCATGCGGCTCGGGCGCCGCCTCTCATTCCTGGAGAGGATCGCCCTGTCTACGCTCAAATTGCCGCGCCGTCGCGCGCTACGGCCAACCGCGATGGCATCGTGTCTTGCGCTTGCGTTGGGATCCACGCTGACTTCCGCCGGATCAACCGACGTGGCGCATACGGCATCAAAGCCGACATCGGCGCGTTCGAACGGCGCGGTGAGCCGGATGACCGTCTGCTCGTAAGTGGCTTCGACGGACTCTGCGGTCAGTAGCTTTCGTCGGGCCTGCGACTTGACGGAGCACTTTTCATCGCGACCGCCACTGCATCATGCGGGTGCAAACTCTCATGATGCGTCGCGCGCACATGGAAGTCGGCGATGCGCTCGTCCATGTCGAGCGCACGCTGGATGCGCCGCGCGGCGTCTTCGCAGAACATGAGGTTCTGACCGTTCGCCAACGCGAATGCTTGTTCGTCCTCGCGTTTCACGGCGGTCTGCACCGGCGTCTTGAGCGCGCTTTCGATGAGATCGATCACGTCAGCTA
>DASYJJ010000338.1:0-2816 GCA_035996605.1 Rhodanobacteraceae bacterium | reverse complement strand
AATTCCGCCTCGGCCTGATCGAACCGACCTTGCAACACATGCACGTTGCCGAGTCCGGCGAGCGCGACTTGCGCTCCAGGATATTCGCGCCCGTAATTCTTCTCCCAGATCCGCAGCGATTCGGCGAAGTCTTTTTCCGCGGCGTCGAGATCGGGGATTTCGATCAGGACAAGGCCGAGGTTGATCAGTGTGCCCGCCTGCGCGGGACTGTCGGTACCGGCTTGTGCGCGCTGTGTGACCGCCACTTGTTCCAGCAGCTCGCGCGCTTGGCGGTAGTCGCCGAGGTGGTAATGAGTCAAGCCGAGACTGGCGCGTTCCGTAAGGACCTTGGGATGTTTCGCGCCCAACGCCTTTTCATCGATGGCCAAGGCCTGTTCGGATTCTTCCAGCGCCTCGGCATATCTCGATCGACTGCGCATGAGCATCGCGAGGTCGCCATGCAACATTCCCGCGTGCCAACTTTCAGAGCCCCGGGTCAGGGTGATCAAGCGCAAGGCTTCGCGGTAATCAACTTCGGCGCGATCCAGTGATTTGAGGCCCCACTCGGCATTGCCGAGCGCCAATAGGCTGTCCGCGAGAAGATCGTCGCCGACTGACGATCGCCTGCCTAACGCAACGGCGGCATCGCCGTACCGCTTGGCGGCAGAAAAATCCCGCTGAGATATCGCGATGTTGGCTTGTGAGTTCAGAACTCCCACCGAGTCCTGCGCACTCGCCTCCGGAATCGCATGCAGGCGCGCCGACGCATCCGCGCTGACCGACGCTGCGGCGGTCAGATCGCCGTGTTCGCGCAGCGTGAAGGCGTAGTCGACTTCGGTTTGCACGAGCCGCGACGATGATTCGTCGTTCGTCTTGAACACCGCGACTGCTTGCTGTTGCAGGTCGCCCGCTTCTTGATAGAGCCCGAGCAGCGAGTAGATCCGGCCGAGCACCGCTTGCAACTCTGCCTTGAGAAGAGGATCGCCATGAGCATCGGCAGCGACATGCAGCCGGCCACGATCGAGCAACTCGCGCGCACTGATGTCGCGACCCTTGGTTTCATTCGGGTCGACCGATTTGAACAGACCGAACAGAAAGTCCTTTACGACGACGGTAGCCTGCGCCTCGCGTGCGGTCTTGCGCGCTTCCAGTGCGAGCATCGCGGAACTGATAAGAACTACCAGCATGAGAGCCACCGCTGCCCCTAGCGGCAACCAGTTCCTGCGCGCGAATTTGCGCACGCGATACAGCGCGCTGTCGGCACGCGCCGCAATCGGCCGGTGCTCGAGATGTCGGCGCAGATCGTCCGCGAGCGCCTGCACATTCGAATAGCGCTCGGCCGGATTCTTCTTCAATGCCTTCGCGACGATGGTCGCGAGGTCGCCTTGCAACGCGCGGCGCAAGCCTTCCGGGGCGCTGCTGCGCGCGGCGGCGATCGCCGAGATGTTGCCGCGAGCGTCGAAATCGGACAGGCGCCTGGGTTCGATTTCCAGCACCGCGTGCGCAAGCTGTGCCGGTGTCGAGCGTTCGGAACCATGCGGACTGCGCCCGCTGAGCAACAGGTAGAGAATCACGCCGAGCGCGTAGACGTCCGTCGCGATCGTGATCGGCGCGCCACTGATTTGTTCGGGCGCTGCAAAGCCGGGCGTCAATGCGGCCGCAGCGTCGCCTGTGAATTGCGCACCGACTTCGGCTTCCAGCAGCTTGGCGATGCCGAAATCGAGCAGCTTTGCGTTGCCATCGCCCGGCACGAGAATGTTCGAGGGTTTCAGATCCCGGTGGACGATCAGGTGCGCATGAGCATGCGCGACAGCGGCGCACACTTGCAGGAACAGCTTCAGCCGCGAGTCGAGATCGAGCTGTCGTGCGTCGCACCAGGAATCGATGCGCTCGCCGTTGACGTATTCGAGCACCAGATAGCGCTGGCCGTCCGCGCCGAAGCCGGCATCGAGCAGCATCGCGATGTGCGGATGCGAGAGCCGCGCCAGGATGTGGCCCTCCTGCGCAAACCGTTCGTTTGCGCGCGTGTCGGCAATCGCGACGCGCAGCATCTTGATGGCCGCCGTGCCTTGATGCTGGCCATCGTTGCGACGCGCGAGCCAGACCTGGCCCATACCGCCCGTGCCGAGCAAACGCTCGAGGATCCACGCTCCGATGCGTTGTCCGCTGGCATCCGTTTCTCGGTCCGGAGCAGGTGCTGCCGCCACATCCAGCATCGCGCTGTCTGCGAGGAACGCGGCATCGTCAGCCGCACGATCCGCCCGGATCAGCGCCAGAAGTCGCTTGTGCAGCGTGTGATCCTCGGCGTCGACGCGCTGGAGCAGTGCCGCGCGCTCCGGCGCTCCCAGTTCAAGCCATTGCGCGAATAGCGCCAATGCGACGTCGGTGCTGCGCTGCGATTCCGGTTGCGCATCCATCAGGAAGAATCGCCGATCGCATCGAAGAGGAATGCGCGCGCCTTGCGCCAGTCGCGTTTCACGGTCGGCACCGAGATGGCAAGAACATCGGCGATTTCCTGCTCGGTCAAGCCGCCGAAATAACGCAGTTCGACGACCTGATGCGAGCGCGGATCGACCTTCTGCAACGCCTGCAGCACTTCGTGCAGACGCTCCACGCCATCTTCGCCGACACTGACTCCAGGTATGCCGGTGGTCAATGTCATCATCGGCTCGCCGCCGCCGCGTTTTTGAGCATGCCGTTCGCGCACGTAATCGACGATCACCGTGCGCATCACTTGCGCCGAATACGCGAAAAAGACATTGCGTTGCGCGGACGCGATCGCGCCCTGCGCCTGGAAGCGCAGGTAAGCTTCATGGACCAGCGAAGGTGCGTCCAGA
>DASYJJ010000337.1:0-1602 GCA_035996605.1 Rhodanobacteraceae bacterium | reverse complement strand
GAAGGCGTCGAGCCCGCGCGCGTCGAGCGGCTATGGTCGACGTTTCCCGACGCGAGCTTTCTGCGTCATCGGCCGGGGCAGATCGCGTGGCAGACGCGAGCGATTCTGGCGCGTTCCGACGCCGACGCTCCGGTCGTCGCGGTCGATGCGGCATCCGCGCGCGGCGGCAGCGAAGTATTCGTGCACACGCGCGATCGCGACGGACTCTTCGCCGCGATCACGGCGACGCTCGATCGCGAGGGCGTTTCGGTCGCCGAGGCGCGTATCCTTTCCTCCCAGGGCATGGCGTTCGATACGTTCGTGGTGCTCGACGCCGAAACACAATCGCCGCTCGATGCCGCGCGCTCGGCCGAGCTCTGCGCCGAACTCGCGAGCGCGCTCGGCGACGCGACGATGTCCGCACGCCTGGTGCGGCGCAGCCTGCCCCGGCGGCTGCGTCATTTTCGTCGCGCCCCGCGCGTCGAATTCACCAATATGCGCGACGAGACGCAGCTCGCGCTGGTCTGCGGCGATCAGCCGGGCCTGCTCGCGCAAGTCGCGCAGACGCTGCGCGATGCGCACGTACGCGTGCACGATGCGCGCATTGCGACGTTCGGCGAGCGCGCCGAGGATTTTTTCGTGATCAGCGACGAAAGCGATCGTCCACTGTCGGACGCCGCTCAGCAGCAGTTGCGCGCCGCGTTGGAAGAGCGCTTCGGAATCGATGACCCCGCGCCGGCGGAGGCTGCGGTTTCGGCGAGTACCTGAGAGAATCCACAAACCGTCGTCCCGGCGAAAGCCGGGACCCATTTGTTTTCGGTTGCGGGTTGTTCCGACGCCAGCAGCAAAAGGCGTCCCAGCTTTCGCCGGGACGACGGAGAATTGTTTCGAAGGTCGCCATGCACGAACTCGAAAACCTCATCGACGCCGCCTGGGAACGACGCAGCGATCTCGCCAAAGGCGAAATCGACGCGACGCTGAAGCCCGCGATCGAACGCGTGCTCGATGCGCTCGAATCCGGCGCGCTGCGCGTCGCCGAGCCCGACGGAGCGGGCGGTTGGCGCACGCACCAATGGCTGAAGAAGGCCGTTCTGCTGTATTTCCGCGTGAGTCCGAATCGCGTCATCGACGGCGGCGCAATGCACGCGTTCGACAAGGTGCCGTTGCGCTTCGCGTCCGGCGACGAAGCGGATTTCCAATCCACCGGCGCACGCGTCGTGCCCGGCGCGCTGGTGCGTCGCGGCGCGCACATCGCCAAAGACGCGGTGCTGATGCCGAGCTACGTCAACATTGGTGCGCGCGTCGGCGCCGGCACGATGGTCGACACCTGGGCGACAGTTGGGTCCTGCGCGCAGATCGGCGCGAACGTGCATCTTTCCGGCGGCGTCGGCATCGGCGGCGTGCTCGAACCGCTGCAGGCGAATCCGACGATCATCGAGGACGGCTGTTTCATCGGTGCGCGTTCGGAAGTCGTCGAGGGCGTGATCGTGGGACACGGCAGCGTCATCGGCATGGGCGTGTTCCTTGGCCAATCCACGCGCATCTACGATCGCGCCAGCGGAGAGATCAGCTACGGCCGCGTGCCGCCCGGGAGCGTCGTCGTCGCCGGCTCGCTGCCGGCGG
>DASYJJ010000336.1:0-6058 GCA_035996605.1 Rhodanobacteraceae bacterium | reverse complement strand
TAACAGATCGTCGAGCCGACGAAGCGGAATCCGCGCTTGGCGAGTACTTTGCCCATGCGGTCGGAAATCGCCGTCGTGGCCGGCACGTTCGCTCCCTTGCGCCATGCATTCTTCACCGGCCTGCCGTCGACGAAGGACCACAAGAACGCATCGAGACTGCCGTGCTCGTCGATCGCCGCAAGCGCTGCGCGCGCGTTGTCGCGCACCGAAGTAATCTTCATCCGGTTGCGGATCAGTCCCGCATCGCCCATCAGCGTTTCGATGCGGCGATCGGTCAGCCGCGCGCAACGCTCGATATCGAAATCGGAGAACGCGCGCCGATAGTTCTCGCGCTTGTCCAGCACCGTACGCCAGGACAATCCAGCCTGCGCGCCTTCGAGGCAGAGAAATTCGAACAGCGCGCGATCGTCGTGCAGCGGCACGCCCCACTCGGTGTCGTGATAGGCGCGCATGCTGTCGCTGGATGCTGCCCAGCTGCAGCGCGGCCGATGATCTTCGCGCATCGTTGTGCTCCGGATGTGATGCGTATGATACGGGCCTTCGCGCACCTTGCTGCGCGTCCGGTCGCAGCTCGTGACGCTTGTTTCCACTCCACGCAACGCCGCGCTGATCGCGCTCGCCCTGCTCACGCTGATCTGGAGCTACAACTGGATCGTCATGAAAGAGGTGCTGCAGTTTTGCGGGCCGTTTTCGTTTTCCGCCCTGCGCTACGGGTTCGGCACCTGCGTCCTTTTTCTCGCGCTGATCGCGCGCCGCGAATCGCTGCGTCCGCCGCCGCTCCTGCAAACCGCGATGATCGGCATCGCGCAGACCGCCGGATTCCAGGCGCTAGTGCAGTGGGCGCTCGTCAACGGCGGCGCCGGCCGGACTGCGCTGCTCGCCTACACGATGCCGTTCTGGGTCGTTCTGCTGGCGTGGCTGCTGCTCGCGGAACGTCCGGGTCCGCGCCAATGGCTCAGCCTCGGCGGTGCGGCGATCGGGCTCGCATTGATCATCGAGCCGTGGCGCGGCGTCGGAAGCGCGCAGAGCGCATGGCTCGCCATCGCCGGCGGCATCTGCTGGGCAATCGGCGTGGTTCTCTCGAAACGTTTGTTCAAGCGCACCGGCGTGCGTCCGCTGTCGTTGACGGCCTGGCAGATGCTGATCGGCACGCTTTTCCTGATCGTGATCGCGCTCATCGCGCGTGAACGCGCGATCGACTGGTCGCCGTGGTTCATCGGCGCGCTCGTCTACAACGCGGTGCTGTCGTCCGGACTTGCGTGGCTGATGTGGTCGTACGTCGTCGAGACGTTGCCGGCGAACGTCGCGGGTCTTTCGAGTCTGGTGATTCCTTTGGCCGGCATCGGATTCGCGTGGCTGCTCCTCGGCGAGAAGCCTTCAGCAACGGAAGGCTGCGGCATCGTGCTGATCGCAAGCGCGCTCGCGATCGTCAACCTGCGCCGCGCGCCGAGAGTTTCGCAGGCTTAAAAAAGTCCGCGCGCCATGATCACCGCCGCGAGCGGAATCAGCGCGACGAGGTGCAGCTCGATCATGACCAGGCGTCGCGCACGCTTCCACTCGGCTTCGGAAACGCGCGATGCGGCATCCTGCCGACGCGCCTTGCGCCAGCGCAGGAACATGACCGTCGGCGCGATCGAAATGAGTCCGACCAGCACGAAAAGCCCGATCTTCACGTGGAACACGGGATTGTGTGCGTAGAACGCCCAGCCCTTGATGCCGAACGCAGCGCGGAGGCCGCCCGTCACGAGCACCGCGCCGGCGGCTATTCCGAAGCCGGCATCGGCGAGCGCGAGACGCTCGACATCGAGGCTGGCGGCGCCCGCGCGCAGCAGCGTCCATTCCTTTGCCAGAAACCAGATCAGCGTGAAGATTGCGCCGAAATGAAGATACGCGAGGATCGCATCAGTCCACATGGCCAGGCCTCAATAGCGAATCACCACGGCAGCGCGTCGAGATCGACGTTGCCGCCGGACAAGATAACGCCGACGCGCCGGCCGGCAAACAACTCGCGATGGTGCAGCACGGCCGCGAGTGCGATCGCGCTCGACGGTTCGACGACGAGCTTCATGCGCTCGAAAACGAGACGCATCGCGGCGATCGTGTCGCTGTCGGCGACCGGCAGCACGGTCACGTTGTATTTTCTCAATAGATCGAAGTTGATCGCCCCGATCAGGCCACGCAACCCATCGCAAATGGTGTGGGGCGTGAGCTCGCGCACGCGCTCGCCGCGGCGGAGCGATTCATACGCATCGGCCGCGCCTTCCGGTTCCGCGCCGTAGACGCGAATGTTCGGCAATAATTCGTGCGCGACGATCGCGCTGCCGCTGACGAGGCCGCCACCGCCGAGCGGCGTGACCAGCGCATCGAGCTGGCCTACGTCGCGGATCAATTCGAGCGCGGCTGTACCCTGCCCCGCGATCACGTCGGGAGTCGTAAACGGATGCACGAGCGTGCCGCCGGTTTTTGCGAGCAGTTCCTCGGCGGCGGCCTCGCGCGCGGCCATCGTCGGCGCACAGACGTGCAACGTCGCGCCATATTCCTCGATGGCCGCGACCTTGGTCCTCACAGCGCCCTCCGGCACGACGACGTGTGCCGGAATCCCGCGTGTCCTCGCCGCCAGCGCGACCGCGGCGCCGTGATTTCCTGACGAATGCGTCACGACTCCGCGCGCCGCGACATCGGAAGGCAACGACCACACCGCATTGCAGGCGCCCCGAAACTTGAATGCGCCGATGCGCTGCAGGTTCTCGCACTTGAAAAGAATCTCGGCGCCCGCGAGCGCGTCGATCGAATGCGACGAGCGAACCGGAGTGCGCTGCGCGTACGCCGCGATGCGCGCCGCGGCGGCCTCGACGGCGGCGAAATCGGGCAATACCGAAGTCGACGGGGAGTTCATTTGTGCCGTTTCGAACCCAACATGAAAAACGTTGCGCTGCACGATACACGCGGCCGCCGGACGCGTGCTAGCCTGCCGCAAGTCACTTTCTCCTGTCCCCGCTGATGACCCTTGCCGCCGGCGCCAAGCCGACCGTCTTTCTGCGCGACTATCGCCGGCCGGCGTGGCGCATAACAGACGCCGAATTCGAATTCGACCTCGACGCCGCGTCCACGTTCGTCGTCGCAAGGCTGCGCGTCGAACAAGACGACGCGCAGGCCGACTTGCCGCTCACGCTCGATGGCGAAGGCCTCGAGCTGATCGAGCTTCGCGTCGACGGCCGAGTGCTGATGGCAGAGTCGTTCGAGCTCGATGCGCGCGCGCTGACGATACGCGGCGTGAAAGGCCGTGCGCTGATCGAAACGCGGACGCGCATCGCGCCCGATTGCAACACCGCGCTGCAGGGACTCTATCTCAGCGGGCGCGGCGATACGGGTTTTCTGCTGACGCAATGCGAGGCCGAAGGTTTCCGGCGCATCACCTGGTTCATCGATCGGCCGGATGTGCTCGCGCGCTACACCGTGACGCTGCGCGCCAACAAGAAACGCTTTCCGCTGCTGCTCGCGAATGGCAACGCTATCGACAGCGGTGAGCTTGCCGACGGTCGCCACTGGGCGCGCTTTTTCGATCCGCATCCCAAACCGAGCTATCTGTTCGCGCTGGTCGCCGGCAGGCTCGATCACATCGAAGACGAATTCGTCACCGCCGAAGGGCGCCGCGTTCGCCTCCTCATCCACGCCGAAACCGATCTCGTCGCGAGCTGCGCGTGGGCGATGCAATGTCTCAAGATGGCGATGCGCTGGGATGAAGAGCGTTTCGGGCGTTGCTACGATCTCGACGTTTTCCACATCGTTGCCACGCGCGATTTCACGATGGGCGCGATGGAGAACAAGGGTCTCAACATCTTCAACGCGAAATATCTCGTCGCCGACCCGGAGCACGCGACCGACGACGACTACCGCCACGTGCTCGCGGTCGTCGGCCACGAATATTTCCACAACTGGAGCGGCAACCGCGTGACCTGTCGCGACTGGTTCCAGTTGTCGCTGAAGGAAGGTCTCACCGTTTACCGCGAACAGGAATTCGAATCCGATGTCGCGTCGCGCACGCTGCGGCGCATCGAGGACGTGCGCACGCTCTGGCGCGCTCAGTTCAGCGAGGACGCGGGTCCGCTCGCGCATCCGGTGCGGCCGGATCGCTACAGCGAGATCAACAATTTCTACACCGCGACGGTTTACGACAAGGGCGCCGAGATCGTGCGCATGCTCGCCGTGCTGCTCGGCACGCAAGGGTTCCGCCGCGGTCTGGATCTCTATTTCGAGCGGCACGACGGCAGCGCAGCGACGGTCGAGGATTTTCTCGCAGCGCTCGGCGAAGCGAACGGGCGCGATCTTTCGGCGTGGCTCGGCTGGTACAACCAGGCCGGCACGCCGCTGCTCTCCGTGCGCGGCCGGTACGACGCGCACGCGCGCCGCTACGAGATCACGCTGGCCCAGCGCACCACGCCGACGCCGAATCAGCCGCGAAAGCGAGCGCTGCCGCTGCCGGTCGCCGTGCAGTTGTTCAGCGCGACGGGCTCCGCATTGCCTTTGCGCCTCGATGGCGAAGACGGTGCCGAGGCCGACGAGCGCGTGCTGTCGCTCGATGGCGACGAGGCCACGTTCCGCTTTGTCGATGTCAATGAAATGCCGGCCGTATCACTTCTACGTGGATATTCCGCGCCGGTGCGCCTCGATCAGAACGCCGACGATGCGGCGCTGGCGCGGCTGGTGCGCCATGACACCGATGGATTCAACCGCTGGTTCGCGGCGGATGCTCTGTCTCGAAGGCTGTTCGCGAAGACGCTGGCAACCGGCGCGCTGGATGCACCGCTGATCGAATTGTGGTCGGCGAGCATCGGCGCGGTGCTTGCTGATGATTCGGCCGATCCTGCACTGGTTGCCGAGATCCTCACGATCGCCGACGTGCCTTCGCTGACGTCCGGGCTCGCGGACATCGATCCCGAGGCCGTGCATCGCGCCCGTTTGCTCATCGAAAGCAGCCTGGCGAGTGCGCTGCAGATTCCGCTTCGCGAGTGCTATGCGGGCCTTGCGGGTGGCGGCGCGGATGTTGCTCTCGCGGCACAAGCGAAGCGTCGCCTGCGCAATGTCTGCCTCGCCGCGCTTTGCCGGGTCGATCCCCGCCATCTCGAACTCGCTCGCGCGCAGTTGGCGGCGGCGCGCAATCTGACCGATCGGCTCGCTGCGCTCGGCGTGCTGGTCAGCGCCGGCGCCCCCGACGCGCAAGCAGCGCTCGATGCGTTCGCCACGCGCTATGCGGGCGAGGCGATGGTGCTGGACAAGTGGTTCTCGGTGCAGGCGACGCATGCCCAGCCCGAAACGCTGGCGCGCGTGCAGGCGCTGACTGCGCATCCGGCATTTCAGTGGAACACGCCGAACTCGGTGTACGCGCTGCTGGTTTCGTTCGCGCACCGGAATCCTCGCGTGTTTCATCGTGCGGATGGCGCCGCGTATCGCTTCGTCGCCGATGCGGTGGTGCGACTCGACGCGATCAATCCGCAGGTCGCTGCGCGGCTGGTCACCGCATTCGGACCCTGGCGCAGCTACGAGCCGATCCGGCGCGCGTTGATGCGGCATGAGCTCGAACGTCTCGCCGCACGCAAGGAAAGCTCGCCGGATCTGGCCGATCTCATCGGCCGCGCGCTCGCCGGCGCGTGAGAATCGGATTGGGCCTTTCGAAACCCGAGCTTTTCGGAATCCAGGAAATGAAAAAGCCGCGCTCTGCGCGGCCTTCTCTGCGATTGCTGTCTTGCTTACGCGGGCAGCTTGCTCAGCGCTTCGTTGATGCGCGCGCATTTCGATTCCAGCTCGTTGACCAGACGATCGTTGGCGGCTGGCTGCGTGGTGCGCACATCGTCGATCGCCATTTCCAGGCGTCCGAGTTCGATCATCAGATCGTGGCGAAGAAACAGTGGATTGATGCTCATGCTTGCGGCGTGGTTCATGGTGACGACTCCTGGATTCCCGTGCTGAGGTACTGAGCAAGCACCGTGCCAGCCTCGAACTGCGCGCCGATCGCTCCATGCGCGGTCGAACGATCAATGATGCGGATGAAAAAACCGCA
>DASYJJ010000335.1:0-1629 GCA_035996605.1 Rhodanobacteraceae bacterium | reverse complement strand
GCCTGAGCTCGGAAAGTATAGATTCCCACCCTTGCGTTCGCTTTGCGCGCCCACATTGCCCCGTTTACGCAGTGGCGAGCCATCTGACGTCAGTCCCAGCCCAGTGAATCACCTCACTTTTTTGGGAGCCTTTCTTGCCGCGCCCGCGGTTGCATTGGACAATACCGGGCCGCAAGCCAGTTTCAGCAAATGATCGACCCGAAACGCTATCCGCATCTCGCGCACATCCAGACGCCCGACGACCTTCGCAAGGTCCCCGAAGCCGAGCTCGACGATGTCGCGCAGGAGTTGCGCGCGTACCTCATCGAATCGGTGGCGACCTCCGGCGGGCACTTCGGTGCCGGCCTCGGCGTGGTCGAGCTCACCGTCGCATTGCATTACCTCTTCGACACGCCGCGCGATCGTCTCGTCTGGGATGTCGGACATCAGTGCTATCCGCACAAGATCCTGACCGGCCGCCGCGACCGCATCACGACGATCAAGAAGAAGGACGGACTCGCTCCGTTCCCGAAGCGTGCGGAAAGCGAGTACGACACGTTCGGCGTCGGGCACTCATCGACATCGGTCAGCGCCGCGCTCGGCATGGCCATCGCAGCGCAGCGCAAGGGTGACGCGCGCAAGATCGTCGCCGTAATCGGCGACGGCGCGATGGGCGCGGGCATGGCGTTCGAGGCGTTGAATCATGGCGGAGACGTCGAGCCTGACATGCTCGTCATCCTCAACGACAACGGCATGTCCATTTCCGAAAACGTCGGCGCGATGACCAAGATGCTGGCACGCCTGATGGCGAGCCGCACGCTGAATCGCATCCGCGAGCACGGCAAGAAAATGATGAAGCGCGGCTCGGTCCTGTGGCGCTTCGTCAAGCGCTGGGAAGAGCACGCAAAAGGCATGTTCGTGCCTTCCACGCTGTTCGAGGAATTCGGTTTCCACTACACCGGCCCCATCGATGGTCACGATATTCCGTTGCTGGTCTCGACGCTGCGCACGCTGAAGGAGCTCAAGGGCCCGCAGCTCTTGCACGTGACCACCACCAAGGGCAAAGGCTATCCGCCCGCCGAGCGCGAGCAGATCGAATACCACGCCGTCGGACCGTTCGACCCGCAAGCCGGCGTCGTGAAGAAAGGCGCAGCGGCAAGACCGACTTACACCGAAATCTTCGGCGACTGGTTGTGCGACATGGCCGCCGTCGACGAGCGCCTGCATGCGATCACGCCGGCAATGCGCGAGGGTTCCGGCCTGGTCCGCTACTCGCGCGAATTTCCCACGCGCTATTTCGATGTCGGCATCGCCGAGCAGCACGCGGTGACGCTCGCCGCCGGCATGGCCTGCGAAGGCGCAAAACCCGTCGTCGCGATCTATTCGACGTTTCTGCAGCGCGCTTACGATCAGCTGATTCACGACGTCGCGCTGCAAGATCTCGACGTCATGTTCGCGATCGACCGCGGCGGCCTCGTCGGCCCGGACGGCCCAACTCACGCCGGCAGCTTCGATCTTTCGTACCTTCGCTGCATTCCGAACATGGTCGTGATGGCGCCGGCCGACGAAGACGAATGCCGCAAGATGCTGACGACGGCATTCCTTCACGCAGGTCCCGCCGCAGTGCGTTATCCACGCGGCAGCGGCAGC
>DASYJJ010000334.1:0-3420 GCA_035996605.1 Rhodanobacteraceae bacterium | reverse complement strand
ATCTCGGCGCGCTGTCCGGCAGGGCCGACGCGGTCGTGTTCGTCAACGCGCGCGCCGTTGGTTCGCAGGAAATCGCCTACTACGGGCAAAACTCCACGCTGTATACCGTGCAGCTCGGCGTGAAGGCTTATCGTGTCGCCGACGGCAGCGTGATATGGACCAGCAGCACCGAGCAGGTGAACTTCACTACGCTCAATGCGGCCGAGAAAGCGCGCGAGGCGATCGAGCCGATGCTCGACAACGTCGACAATCGTCTTGCCGAGTTCCGCTCGCGAGGCAGCCGCGGCTAGCAGCGAATCGCGACATGTTCTGGAAAAGCGCGGGCCCTCGCCCGCGCTTTTTTGTGTGAGTTGTTTGAAATCGACGACGGCACCGAACCGGCGTCGCGTGCGCCCCTCAGAAATCCGGATACAAAAGCACGCCGCCCACGCAGCTTCCGCCCGCGCCAATGCAGGCGTTCCAGTACGCAACGATGGCCTGCTGAGCCAATTCGGCGCTGCGCAAACTCTCGTACACGCCGATCAGCGCGGCTTCCGAATATTGTGCGTTCACGCCGCACGCGTGACTCGTCGCATTCTTCGAACAAATGAATCGTTCCGTCGTCGCGCCGCCGCAGTTCGGCGCCGGCGAGGTGAATATCGAGACGTACCCGAACGTTCCCCGCGTGGGATCGACGATGGGCGGCGAGAGTGTCAGCTGGCAGACATAGTCCGTGGCGTGTGCCGCGGAAACACCCGAGCCCAGCAGAACAGCGAACAGCCAGAGCAGCTTTTTCATACCGAAGGTACTCCTCAGGGTTGAACAGGATGCCGCGAATATCGGTCGCATGAAGACGGCATATTTCTCCACTTTTCCGCAACCGATCAACTGACTTACGGTCTTCTTGCGAAAAGCGGACAACGCGACGCGCCTTCGGCAATCCCAAAGCCGATGCGGTGGCGATACCCAAGTCGAAACCGGACATTTCCGAACGACGTCAGAGCAACGCGAGATTCGCGTATGCGAGCACCAGCCACTTCTGCCCGGCGCGCTCGAAGTTGATCTGCACGCGCGTGTGCGCGCCGCTGCCTTCGTAGTCGACGACGACGCCTTCGCCGAACGTCGCGTGGCGCACGCGTTGGCCGAGTTTCAGCGGCGGCGAGGTATCCGCCGCGCTCGGCAATCCGCGCTCGACGCTCACGGGTCGGCTGACCTGCACGCGCGGTCGCACTTCATGGAGCAGTTGTGTCGGAATCTCGCGCAGGAAGCGCGATGGCCGACTGTACATCTCGACGCCGTGCAGGCGTCGCGATTCCGCATACGTGAGCACGAGCCGCGTGCGCGCGCGCGTGATGCCGACGTAGGCGAGCCGACGTTCTTCTTCGAGCCGCCCCGGTTCCTCGGTCGATTTCTGGCTCGGGAACAGGCCGTCTTCGAGGCCTACCAGAAACACCAGCGGAAATTCGAGACCTTTCGCGGAATGCAGCGTCATCAGCTGCACGCAGTCCTCCCACGCCTCGCCCTGCCCTTCGCCGGCCTCGAGCGCCGCGTGGGCAAGAAACGCGGCGAGCTCGGAAAGGCCCGCTTCGAGATCTTCGGGCGTGCGCGAGAAACGGCTCGCGACATTGATCAATTCATCGAGGTTCTCGACGCGCGACTCGGCGCTGCCGCGGCTGTCCTTCTCGTAGAAATCGCGCAGACCCGAGCGCGCGATCGCGTGCTCGATCTGCTCGGACAGCGGCAGCGGTTCGTCGGGGTCGCGCTCGTCTTGCGCATCGTTGGGTGCGATGCGCGAACCGGTTTCACCAGAAGGGGAGCGCGCTGTGTCGCCGCCATCGCGGCGAAGCGCGGGATCCAGCGTCTCCTGGGTTGCAAGATTGAAAGGCGCCGGATTCGCGCTTTCGCGCGCACGACGAGGACTCAGACAATCCCGCGCGAAATCGTTGATCAATTGCAAAAATCCGCCCAGCGCATTTTTTGCACGACCGGCAAGCTCGCTCGACGCGAGCTCGGCGAGCGCGGCCTCCCAGAGCGACGCATCGCTCCTGCGCGCGCGCTGGCGTACGAGATCGAGCGTGCGCTCGCCAATGCCGCGCGGCGGCGTATTGACCGCGCGCTCAAAGGCGGCATCGTCGTGGCGGTTGGCGACGAGGCGCAGATACGCGAGCGCGTCCTTGACTTCGGCGCGATCGAAATAGCGCAGACCGCCGTACACGCGATACGCGATGTCGTGCTGAATGAGCTGCTCTTCGAAGTTGCGCGACTGCGCGTTCGAGCGGTAGAGAATCGCGATTTCGCTGGCCCGGTTGTCGGCCGCGATGTATTCGCGCACGCGCTCGATCACGTAGCGCGCTTCGTCCTGCTCGTTGTAGGCCGAATAAAGCTCGATCGGCGTGCCGGCCGCGCCCGTCGTCCAGAGTTCCTTGCCGAGCCGATCCGGATTGTGCGCGATCACCGCATTCGCGGCGGCCAGGATGGTGCCGGTCGATCGGTAGTTCTGTTCGAGACGAATCGTCCGCGCGCTCGGGAAATCGCGCAGGAAATCGTGCACGTTCTCGACACGAGCGCCGCGCCAGCCGTAGATCGCCTGATCGTCGTCACCGACCACGAACACCTGACCCGTCGTGCCCGCGAGCACGCGGATCCACGCGTACTGCAAGGTGTTGGTGTCCTGGAACTCGTCGATGAGGAGGTGCCGGTAACGTTCGCGATAGTGTTCGAGGAGCGCGTCGTTGTGCAGCCAGAGCTCATGCGCGCGCAACAGCAACTCGGCGAAATCCACGAGACCCGCGCGCTGGCAGGCGGCTTCGTATGCGCGATAGATGTCGATCAATGTCGAGTTGACCGGGTTGTAACCCGGATCGAGCGCGTCGGGACGCTTGCCTTCGTCCTTCGCGCTGTTGATGAACCAGGTCGCCTGCCGCGGCGGAAAGCGCGCTTCGTCGAGACCGAGACCTTGGATCGTCCGCTTGACCAGACGCTGCTGATCGTCCGAATCCAGAATCTGGAACGTCTCGGGCAACCGTGCCTCGCGCCAGTGCCGGCGCAGAAGACGATGCGCGATGCCATGGAACGTGCCGACCGTGAGCCCGCGAACGTCGTTCGCGATCAAGGCTTCGGTGCGCGCGCGCATTTCACCGGCGGCCTTGTTGGTGAAGGTGACCGAGAGCACCGACCATGGCGAAACGCGATCGACTTCGAGCAACCAGCCGATGCGATGGGTCAGCACGCGCGTCTTGCCTGAACCGGCGCCGGCCAGCACGAGATAGTGTCCGGGCGGCGCCGTCACGGCTTCACGCTGCGCGGGATTCAGTCCTTCGAGGAGATGCGAGACATCCATGCCCGGAGTGTAGCGGCCTCGCCGCAATTCGTTCAGCGCCGCCACCGGTCGGAAACTTGGTTCGCGATCAAGCATCATAGAACGACCATGCCGATTGCTCT
>DASYJJ010000333.1:0-3807 GCA_035996605.1 Rhodanobacteraceae bacterium | reverse complement strand
GACGCGACAAGCCAGCGAGCGCCGGCGCGCCAGCGATGCCGAGCGTCGGGCATCAGGCCTGCGAGCAGCAGATCGAACAGCGCGCGCGTCGAGGGCTGCGGTTCGAACAGACGCAGGAGTCGCGTCGCATCGGGTCGATCTTCGGTCGTTTGCGCGAGCTCGGACGGAAGCGCTGCGAGCTTTTCGAAACCGCCGGACGCGCGGCCGTATTCCGCAGCAGCGGCCGCGGCCGCTGCGATCGCGCCGGCCGACGTGCCGCCAATGCTGCGCAGGCGATAGTGCGCGGACAGCGCCGCAATCGCTGCGGGATAGACCAGCCCGCTGGTGATGCCGCCTTTCATGACGACATCGCATTCCGCTACGCCGTCGATGCGGGAGTCCGAAGCCGAATGCGGCGTTTCGCGAGACTGTTCCGACATGACTTCGCCTCCGGGTCGCACCGGCCGCGGCAATACGGCGTCGCTTTCGAGATCAGATATCGAGAATATTCATGGTGCGCGCGATCGCACGCACCTCTTCGGAGCATGAAACGATTTTCGCGTCGCGTATCGCGAGACGCGGCCGTCCGTCGAGCGTGCAGTCTATCGCGCGCGAAAGCAGCAATGCATGCGCGCCGAGCAAGAGACGCGCGTCCGGCATCGACAGCGTGCCCGCGCGTTCCGCCGCGGAAATCAGTTCCGCCGTATTTCCACTCGCGAGGAGGTCGGGTTTCTCGTGTGCGTTCAGCAGAACCACGGCCTGCAGCAGGAATTCGATGTCGACGAGGCCGCCGATGCCTTGCTTGAGATCGAAGCGTTCGGCGTCCGAACGGTCGCGTTCAGCGCGCCAGCGCGCGCGCATCGAGCCGATTTCGCTGCTCACTCGCGAGGCATCGCGCGGCGCGGACAACAGCGCGTCGCGCACGCGCGCGAAACGAGCTCCGAGCGTCGCATCGCCCGCGACCGCGCGAGCCCGAACGAGCGCCTGCAGTTCCCAGGTCCACGCGCGTTCGCGAAGATAAGCTTCGTACGCGTCGATACCAAGCACGAGCAGACCCTTGCCGCCGTCGGGCCGAAGGCGCACATCGACTTCGTAGAGTTTTCCGGCGCGCGTCTGCACGTCGAGCAGATGCACGACGCGCTGCGCGAGGCGCGTGAAGTAGCGCGCGCCGTCGAGCTGCCGCGCGCCGTCCGACTCGCGCTGCGCGAGTGCGCCGTCGTAGAGGAATACGAGATCAAGGTCCGAGCCGAAACCGAGCTCCGCGCCACCAAAACTGCCGTACGCGATCACTGCGAATCCGGCCGAATCCGCACGACCGGCGGACAAACGCCCGTGCGCGGCGACGAGATCGCGTTCGGCAATGCGCAAAACCGCCGTCAACACGACTTCGGCAATGCCGGCGAGTGCGCGGGCCGTGCTCGTCGAGTCGATGCGTCGGGCGAGAAATGCGAGACCGATGCGGAACAGTGCGGACTGGCGCGCTTCCTGGATCAGCTCGATTTCGGCTTCGGGATCCGTACCGTCGAGCGTCGCAAGACGACGTTGCAGCTCGGCCGCGACCGCATCGCGATCCGGCGGCGCCGCATCGACGCGATCGTCGAAAAGATCATCGAGCAAGAGCGGATGCGCGATCACGCGATCGGCGAGGAACGCACTCGCCGACAACACTTCGCTCAGCCGTTTCAGCGCTGCGGGCTGCTCGTCGAGCAGGACCAGATACACCGAACGCCGCGCGACGGTCTGCACGAGGCGCAGCATGCGCACCATGCAACGCACCGGCTGAGTGCTTGCCGCTGCCGACGCCATCAGGATCGGCAGCACGCGATCCAGACGTTCGCGCGAGCGCGCGGACATGTTGCGCAGCGCGCTCGAGCCGAGCAGCGATTCGAGCTCCGCGGCGACATCGTCTGCCGGCGAAAATCCGGCTGCCGCGAGTGCGACACGATCGACGCCTTCGCCGACGATCGCGCGCCACAGCGCGGTCCACGCCGAGTCGTCGCGCTGCATCTGCGCGCGCGCGTCGGTCGCCATCAGCGCAGCGAATTCCTCGCTGACGGCGGCACGATGCACGGCCAGGTCGCCGGCCAGCACGTTCCAATCCGCCCGCCCAAGTGCGAGCGCGACGCGCTGGCGCACGAGGGCATCGTCCGGAATCGCGTGCGTCTGCTGATCGGCGAACATCTGCACGCGATTTTCGAGCCGCCGCAGGAACCGGTACGCGGCGCGCAAGACGACGGCGCGTCCGGCCGGAATGAAACCAAGCTGCTCGCAGGCCGCGAGCGCGGGCAACAAGCCGCGGGAACGAAGCGCGGGCTCGCGGCCGCCGCGGATCAGCTGCACGAGCTGCACGATGAACTCGATCTCGCGGATGCCGCCAGGTCCGAGTTTGAGATCGTCGGCGAGATCCTTGCGCGCGACTTCCGCATCGATCAGCGCCTTCATCTCGCGCAAACCCGCGAACGCGGTGTAATCGAGATAACGACGGAACACGAACGGACGCAGCGTGTCGAGAAGCCGCGCGCCGGCGGCGCGATCGCCACCGACCGCACGCGCCTTGATCCATGCGTATCGTTCCCAATCCCTGCCCTCGCGCTGGTAGTACTGCTCCATTGCGGAGAATGAAAGCGCCGGGCGACCGGATTGCCCGAACGGTCGCAGGCGCAGATCAACTCGATATACGTAGCCGTCCGCGTTGCGCTCGGCGAGCAGCGCGACGAAAGCCTGGCCGATGCGCGCGTAGTACGCATCCGCGTCGAGCGGGCGCGCGCCGTCGCTGGTGCCGGCCTCGGCGAAGGCGAATACGAGATCGATGTCCGAGGAGAAATTGAGCTCGCCGCCACCGAGCTTGCCGAGACCGAACACGACCATGCGTTGCGGCACGCCGAGCGCATCGCGGATCACGCCATGCCGCGCCGAAATCCTGCGCTCGGCACCCGCAAGCGCGGCCTCGATGCAGGTTTCGGCGAGCACCGAGGCGCCGGTCAGCGTCGTTTCGATGGTGTCGAGCTCGTTGAGATCACGCCAGATCAGCCGAAGCGCTTCGCGCAGGCGAAATCGGCGCAGCTCGGTGGTGAGTTCGGCGTCGGTGAGAGTCGCGACGAAGACGCCGGCGCGTGCGTCCGCATGGCGCGGATCACTCATCAGGCGCAACAGGTCGGGCCCGAGCAGCGCCGGGTCGCGCAGGAAACTTTCGTAGGCGAAATCGCTCGCCAGCAGCACGCGCTGCAGATGATCGTCAACGCCGGCATCGTCGTAGAACGGCACGTTGGCGTCGCGACACGCCGATTCGAGCCGCGCCAGACGTTCATCGAGAAACCCGGCGATCGTGCGTGGAAGGGAGCCTGGCATGGGCATGATTCTCGCAGCTGCGGCGTGGCGGCCACCAGCGTGGCAGGGTCAGGTAGGCCGCGATGCCGTGTCGTACACTGTCGCCGGGGGTTTTTCGATGACGCAAAGTCCACCGGATGCGACCACGCAGACGCCCGGCGAACCGCAGAATGCCGATGCGCTGTTCAGTGCCGTCTATGAGCGGCTGAAAGCGATGGCCGGCAGCCATCTCGCGCGCAATCGCGCGGGCTCGACGCTGGACACGACGGCGCTGGTGCATGAGCTCTACCTTCGCGTTTCGACCCAGCGCGAGCTCATGTTCGCCAAGCCGGTGCAGTTTTTCGCGTACGCCGCGCGCGCGATGCGGCATCTGCTGGCCGACCGCGCACGGGACCGGCTGCGCCTTCGCGCCGGCGGCGCCTGGATGCGCGTGACGCTGACCGGCACCGATGATCGTCTGGCCATCGACAGCGCCGAGCAGGCACTCGCGCTCGATGAAGC
>DASYJJ010000332.1:0-11699 GCA_035996605.1 Rhodanobacteraceae bacterium | reverse complement strand
GCGCACCGACCTGCACATGTACCCCGGTCAGCCGATCGAGTTCGGCGAGCATGAGATCGCGAAACGCGCCGTCCGGAATCTGCGTCAGTTGCGGGCGCGCGCGTTCGGCGAGTCGCGCCTTGCCGTCGAGGCTGTTTAGGTTGACGTCCTTGCCGATCTCGGCGAAGAAAAACTCGCTGAGCGGCGTCGCGTTTTTCAGGCGATCTTCGAATCCCGCGGATCCTTCCTTGCGGATCACGCTGTCCGGGTCTTCGCCGTCCGGCAGGAACAGGAACATCGCCTGGCGTCCGTCGCGCATACGCGGCAGCACCGATTCGACCGCGCGCCACGCAGCCTGGCGTCCGGCGCGATCCCCGTCGAAGCAGAAATAAACATCGGCGCATTGGCGGAACAGGATCTCGGCGTGATCGCGCGTCGTCGCCGTGCCCAATGTTGCAACGGCTTGCGGCACGCCGAACTGATGCAGGCTGATCGCGTCCATGTAGCCTTCGACGACGATCAGGCGCGGAATTTTCTGATGCGCTTCGCGCACCTGCCAGAGGCCGAACAATTCGCGGCCTTTGTGGAACAGCGGTGTTTCCGGCGAATTGAGATATTTCGGAGTGTCTTCCTTGACCAGCACGCGTCCGCCGAACGCGATCGTGCGGCCGCGTCGGTCGAGAATCGGAAACATCACGCGATGGCGGAACCGATCGTATTTCGAGCCGCGCTCGCCGCTGGTCAGCATGCCGGCTTTTTCGAGCAGTTCCATGCGCTGCGGGCTGGTGCCGAGCGCGTTTTTCAACGCGTCCCACTGATCGGGCGCGTAGCCGAGATTGAAGCGCGCGAGGGTCGCTTCATCGAGCCCGCGATTCTCGAAATACGCGCGTGCGGTTTCGTTCGCGGCGAGCTGGCGCCGATAGAACGACGCGGCCGCGTCGAGAACGTTGTAGAGATCGGCGCTGTCCTCGCGCGGCGCTTCGCGTCCGCCTTCGTACGGCACTTTGATGCCGGCGCGGTTGGCGAGCTCTTCGACCGCATCGGGAAATTCGAGGCGGTCGTAGTTCATAAGGAAACCAATCGCGCTGCCGTGCGCGCCGCAGCCGAAGCAGTGATAGAACTGCTTGGTCGGACTCACCGTGAAAGAAGGCGATCGCTCGTCGTGGAACGGGCAGCGCGCGGACCAGTCGCGGCCTGATTTCTTCAGCGGCACGCGCTCCTGGATCACGTCGACGATGTCGACGCGGGCGAGGAGGTCGTCGATGAATTTTTCGGGTATGCGGCCGCGCATGGAAGGACTAGGATGCCATGCCGACGCCGGCCCGGCGTGGAGTTTCAAGCGGCGTGCCGGCCATGGCGCAGGCAATGCGAGGAGTAGCGGTCATGTGGGGACATCGTCCGAAACCCGGCGAATGGCTCGTTCGCCGCAACATGCTCGACGAAGCAGCGGCGGCGGTCATGAAATCGGTTCGCATCGTGCGCAAGTACGACGTGCCGTACGTTGGATCCTGCAACCGCAAGGGCAACAAGGTCTACATCGACTACGAGCTGCCGACCGTGCTCGTCCATCGCGGCAAGCGCTACGACATCGATCGCTACATCGTCATGCACGAAGTCGTCGAGATGCTGTTCGAGCACGAGCTCAAATTTCCTTATCGCGACGCGCATCAGCTCGCGCTTCGCGTGGAGCGCGCGCTGGTGCAATCGGATGGTTTGCCATGGCCGGTCTACAACCGTTTCTGCGCGCGCTGGATCAAGCGGATCGGCGAGCGCAAGAATTATCCGAATCCGCCGCCGGATATCGACCTCAAACCCGAAATCGACGAGGACGACAAGGTAACCCTGCGCCGCATGGGCGCGCGCCGAGCGTCGAAGACCGGGCGCGATTCGATGCGCTGAACGGGCGTCAGCCGCCCAGGCGCGCCTTCACGCGCTGCGAGACCGCGCCCATGTCCGCGCGCCCGGCGACCTGCGGGCGCACGAGGCCGATCACCTTGCCCATGTCCTTTGCGGCCGTGGCGCCCGAATCGGCGATCGCCTTGGCGATGATCGCGTCGACCTCGGCATCCGAAAGCTGCTCCGGCATGTAGCCCTGGATCACGCCGACCTCGAATTCTTCCTTGGTGGCGAGGTCTTCGCGCGCGGCGGCGCGGAACTGCGAAATCGAATCGCGGCGCTGCTTGATCATCTTCTCGATCACCGCGAGCACCTGCGCGTCCTCGAGCACGATGCGCTCGTCGACCTCGCGTTGCTTGATCGCGGCCAGCAGCAGCCGGATCACGCCGAGGCGTTCCTTGTCGCCGCTTTTCATCGCGGTCTTCATGTCGTCGGTGATGCGTTGTTTGAGCATGGTGGGTCCAGGCCGAGAGGCTGAGAGGCGGGCCGGCGAAGCGCTTTGGTCACGGACCTTTCGGGTCGCGTTCCTCGGTGTGCTCCACAAATGCAAACGGCCGACATCGCTTGCGCAATGCCGGCCGGTCGCTGCCCTGAGACGACGGGCTTCCTGCCCGCCGGCGGATCAATAGAGGCGCTGGCGCTTGGTCACGTCGCGCGAGACGCGGCGCAGGTGACGCTTGACCGCGGCGGCGCGCTTGCGCTTGCGCTCCTGGGTCGGCTTTTCGTAGAACTCGCGCTTGCGGACTTCGGCGAGGACGCCGGCTTTCTCGCAGGTGCGCTTGAAACGGCGAAGAGCGAACTCGAACGGCTCGTTCTCGCGGACTTTGACGCTTGGCATAAACTCTCCGGTTGAAGTCGCCCCGGGCGGCGGGCGAGCCGCATATTCTATCGTGACGAATCAGGCATTTGCAAAGCAGGAATCGCCGATGACCGGGCCCGTGCTCGGGGTCGAGACCTCGTGCGACGAAACCGGCGTCGCCGTGTTCGATCCGGCGCGCGGATTGCTTGCTCACACGCTTTACAGCCAGATCCGCATGCATGCGGACTACGGCGGCGTCGTGCCCGAGCTCGCCTCGCGCGATCACGTTCGAAAGCTCTTGCCGCTGGTGCGGGAGACTTTGGATCGGGCCGGCCTTGCCGTCGAAGGACTTGGCGGCGTCGCGTATACGGCGGGTCCGGGGCTGGTTGGGGCGCTTCTGGTCGGGGCGACCGCGGCCCACTCGCTGGCATGGGCGCTCGGACTCCCGGCGATCGGCGTGCACCACATGGAGGGGCATCTGCTGGCGCCGCTGCTCGAGGCCGATCCGCCCGAACCGCCGTTCGTCGCGCTGCTGGTGTCCGGCGGGCATTCGATGCTGATCGAAGTCGAGGCCATTGGCCGCTATGTCCTGCTCGGCGACACCCTCGACGATGCGGCCGGCGAGGCCTTCGACAAGACCGCCAAATTGATGGATCTGCCCTATCCCGGAGGCCCGGCGCTTGCCGCGCTGGCCGAGAAAGGCAGGCCGGGCGTGTTCCGTTTTTCCCGCCCGATGACCGACCGCCCAGGCCTCGATTTCAGCTTTTCGGGCCTCAAGACCCAGGTTCTGCTGGCTTGGCGGGCGGGTGATCGCACGGAGCAAACCAAGGCCGACGTCGCACGCGCGTTCGAGGACGCGATCGTCGACACGCTGACGATCAAATGCCGCCGCGCGCTCGCCGCAACCGGCGCCCGCTCGCTGGTCATCGCCGGCGGCGTCGGCGCGAACCGCACGCTGCGCCGGCGCCTGGCCGAAGCCGGTGTGGCAGAAAACTTCCGCACGTACTTTCCGCGTCCCGAGTTCTGCACTGACAACGGCGCGATGATCGCGCTGGCTGGTGCTCTGCGGCTCGCGGCCGGCCAGCACGAAACGCCGGTAATTACTGTACGGCCGCGCTGGGATCTCGCGTCGCTGCCGCCCGTCGGCTGATGGGCTCGGGACTCGCGACTTACTCAGCCGATGCGACCAAGTCTCGTCGTCCGGGCGAAGGCCGGGAGCCGGCGCCTTTGGCTTGATCGAGAAGCGAAAGTCACTGGGCCGCGGCCTTCGCCGGGGCGACGATCTTGTAAAGTCATCCCGAATCCCGAATCCCGAATCCCGAATGGATTACGTCTTCATCGAAGACCTGCGCATCGATACCGTCGTCGGTATTTACGACTGGGAACGCCGCACGCGCCAGCCCATCGCGCTCGATATCGAAATGGGTTTCGACAACACGCGACCGGCGGCGAGCGATGCGATTGCCGACACGCTCGATTACAAAGCCGTGTCGAAGCGGCTGATCGCGTTCGTCGAAGCTTCGAGCTTTCAGCTCGTCGAGACCCTGGCCGAACGCTGCGCCGCGCTGATCCGCGAGGAATTCGGCGTATCGTGGCTCCGGCTCAAGCTCTCCAAACCGGGCGCCGTTCGCGGCGCCCGCGCAGTCGGAGTCGTGATCGAGCGCGGAGAACGAAGTTGACATCCGCTCACGGTTTTCGCGGCAAACGCACCTGACGCACGCGTGGCTTGACGCACACGTCGCGAACATGGACGAATGCGTCCATGCATCGAGCCTATCTCAGCCTCGGTTCCAATATCGAACCTGAAAAGCATCTGCGCGCGGCGCTAGGTGAGTTGCGCGCGCGTTTTGGCGCGATTCTCGTGTCGCCGGCGTATCGCTCGCGCGCGGTCGGCTTCGACGGACCGGATTTTCTCAATCTCGCGGTGGGCCTCGACACCGATCTCGATCCGATGGCACTGGATGAGTGGCTGCACGCGCTGGAGGATCGTCACGGCCGACGCCGCGACGTACCGCGTTATGCCAGCCGGACACTCGATGTCGATATCGTGCTGTTCGACGATCGCATCGTCGACGGACCGGGCCACCTTCGCATTCCGCGTCCGGAGCTGGCGCTGCCTTTCGTGTTGAAGCCACTCTGCGATATTGCCCCCGAGGCGCGGGATCCCGTGACCGGCCAGAGCATGGCCGAACGGCTGCAATCCTCCGGACCCCTCACAGGCCTCGAGCCGGTCGGGATTTGACCTCGAGGGTCTCTGAAGCCGGATTCCAGCGCCTCCCGGTAATAATGTGTCGATTAGCTCACAGTTTTGAGGGACACTCACCGCGACCGCCCGGGTGGGCGGAGTGGGATGCGAGATGGCATGTTCAATTTTCTGGCGGCGACCTTCGGCCGCCCCCAGACACGAACTCAGCCTTTAGTCGACAACACTGCGCACGACGCCGCGCTTCATGGTGCCGTCCGCTTTCGACCGCGCCTCGCCGCGGAGCTCTTGCGCGATAACGAAGTCCAGCGACAGCAGATGCGCGCGTTGCTCGATGCCTGCCGCGCGCACGATGAGGACGCCGAGATCGCCTGCCTGCGCCGGTTCGGCGACAGCTTCCGGCGCACCGGACTCAGCAAGAGCGTGCAGCTTTATCCGTATCTGCGCTGGGCGCTCGAAAAAGACCGGATGGCGACCATCCAGTTCAAATCGACACACCGCGAGCTCGAACGCTCTGCGCTGCTGATCGAAGCGGTGCTCACCGACTATCTCGATTCGCCCTGGGACAGCTACCGCCGCCGCCGCTTCGTGCACGACATCGTGCGTGTGGCGACGTTGCTGAGCCAGGCGCTTCGGCAGGAAGAATCGACACTGCTGCCGCTCTACATGCCGCCGGGACAATACCGCTACATCGACAGCGCACCCGCGCTTTGACCGGAGGAAAATTCCGGCATCACGACCGCGATTTCAAAACGTCAGATGACGTCCGCCGTCGACGCGCACGATCTCGCCGGTCACGAACGGCGCATCGCGCAGCAGCCAGAGCACCGTCGCCGCGATGTCGTCGGGCGTGCCGGTGCGTTTGAGCGGCGTGCGCTCGATGACCTGCTGTTGATCGGCGTAGCTTTTTCCCGATTCGGGCCAGAGAATCGCGCCGGGCGCGACACCGTTCACGCGCACGGCCGGCGCGAGATCGCGTGCGAGCGCCTGCGTCATCATCGCGAGCGCGGCCTTGCTCATGCAGTAGATGCCGTAGCCCGGCAGCGGACGTTCGGCATAAATGTCGACGATGTTCACTATCGCGCCCCTGCGCTCGGCGAGATGCGGCGCCGCCGCCTGAGCGAGAAAGAACGGCGCGCGCGCGTTGGCACCGAAAAGCTCGTCCCATTGCGCCGACGTTGCGGTAGCGATGGGCGTCGCATAAAACGCGGATGCGTTGTTGACCAGCGCATCGAGGCGCCCGAACCGTGTGCGCACGGCTTCGACCATCGGTGCGAGTTGCCCGGTGTCATCAAGTTCCGCATGCAGCGCGAGCGTGCTCGCGGCGCGTTCGCGTTCGAGATCGGCGATCAATGCGTCGAGATCCGCGCGAGAATTGCGGAAGTGCAGCGCGAGATCGTAGCCGGCCGCGTGCAGTCGTCGCGCGATCGTCGCGCCTATGCGTCGCGCCGCGCCGGTGATCAGGGCGACCGGTCGATGGCCTTGTCCATTGCTCGACATTGGTCTTCTCCGTGCCGGCCGCTATGCTGCGGTTTCGCGCGGCCATGCCGCAAGGCGGGTCATTGTCGCAGAACCCGCGCGGAGCTTCGTTGAAGATCGATCTGCCCATTCCCGACGCCGATGAAAGCGCGCATTCCGCCGCGCTCGCGCTGCTGATCCGCAACGAGATCACGGCGCATGGCGCGATTCCGTTTTCGCGTTACATGGAGCTTTGCCTGTACGCGCCGGGACTCGGCTATTACAGCGCGGGCAAGACCAAGTTCGGCGCCGCGGGCGACTTCGTCACCGCGCCGGAGCTCGGCGACTTGTTCGCGCGTTGCGTCGCAGGCACGCTCGCGCCGGCTTTGCAGGAATGCGGCGATACCGCCGATTTCGTCGAGCTTGGGGGCGGCAGCGGGCGGTTCGCCGTCGCGGCGCTGCGCGAGCTCGCCACACAAGATGCGTTACCGCACCGCTATCGAATCCTCGAACCCAGCGCCGACCTTCGTGAGCGGCAACGTGTCCATGTCGTCGAATCGCTGCCGCACGAAATTGCCGCGCGCGTCGAATGGATCGACCGTCCGCCCGAGAGCCCGTGGAACGGCGTGCTCTTCGCCAACGAAGTGCTGGACGCATTGCCAACGACGCGTTTTGCGATAAACGGCGGAAATGTCTACGAGGAATGCATCACGCTGGGCCGAGACGACGCGGGTTTCGTGCGCGAGGATCGTCCCGCCGACGCTCTGGTGGGCGCGGCGGTGCGTCATGTCGAGCGCTATCTCGAAGCAGAGTTCGTGGACGGATACCGCTCCGAGATCCTGCCGCAGCTGCCGTACTGGATGCCTGCGGTCATCGGATCGATGGAGCGCGGCGTCGCGCTGTTCGTCGACTACGGCTATCCGCGCAGCGAGTTTTATCTTCCGGAACGAAACGACGGCACGCTGGTTTGCCATTACCGCCATCGTGCGCACGCCGATCCTTTGTTCCGCCCGGGCCTTCAGGACATCACGGCATTCGTCGATTTCACCGCCGTCGCCGAAGCCGGCACCGGCGCGGGCTTCGAACTCGTCGGCTATGCGCCGCAAAGCCAGTTCTTGCTGGCGAGCGGATTGCCGGCGTTGCTCGAAGCGGCGGCCGATCTCGGCGAGGTCGAGCGCATGAGCATCATCGCCGAAGCAAAGCGCCTCACGTTGCCCGGCGAAATGGGCGAACGTTTTCAGGCGATCGCGTTTTCGCGCGGTGTGCAGGATGTGCCTTCGGGTTTGCGCGCGTTCGATCTTTCGCGCCGGCTTTGATGCGAACCGATGTCAGGAATCGCGATACTGCGCACGCAACGGCGCTATCGCATCGACGCGAGCCTTGCGAACCGCTTCGCCGATCGCCTCGCCAGTGAGTCCATCGGCGACGAATCCGCTCGCGCCGACCGCCGCAGCGGCCGCGTGCGCGGCGCGCACATAGTCCGCCTGCGGATAGGGCGATTCGGCTGATCCGAGACGGCCACGTTTGTCGGCTTCGCAGGCGATCACCAAGCGATCGACGCGATCGGGCTTGCGGAACGCATCGATGCGTTCGAGGATTCCGAGCAGTGTTTCCGCGCGCAGCTCGAACGCTCGATGGATATCCAGATGGAATCGGCAGACGTGCTCGGCGAGCGCGAGATGTTCGGTTGGAACGCGAAGGCGCGTCGAAAGCGCGCGCAGCGGCGCGATACCCGTGTGCTCGTGGCCAATGTGGCGCGGCAACACGTCGGCCGGCGTCAGCGCCTTGCCGAGATCGTGCGTCAACGCACACCAGCCGATGAGATCGTCACCGGGCGCAAGGCGCGCGGCCATGTCGAGCACGAGCTCCACATGCACGCCGGTATCGATCTCCGGATGGAAATCCGCGCGCTGCGGAATGCCGTACAGCGCATCGATTTCGGGAAACAGCACGCGCAGCGCGCCGCAAGCGCGCAGCGTCTGCAGAAACGCCGACGGCAGCGGCTCGGCCAATGCCTTGCGCGTTTCGGCCCACACGCGCTCGGCAACGAGATGTTCGACTTCACCGTCGTCGACCATGTGCCGCATCAATGCAAGCGTTTCCTCGGCGATGCGGAAACCGAGCGGCGCGTATCGCGCTGCGAAACGCGCGACACGCAGCACGCGAACCGGATCCTCCGCGAACGCCGGCGATACGTGGCGCAACAGGCGCGCCTCAAGATCCCGCGCGCCGCCGAATGGATCGATCAAGTGTCCATCGGCATCCTCGGCCATCGCGTTGATGGTGAGGTCGCGCCGTTCCAGATCCTCTTCCAGCGTCACGACCGGATCGGTGCGGAACACGAAACCGTGGTAACCGCGGCCGCTCTTGCGCTCGGTGCGCGCGAGCGCGTATTCCTCGTTCGTGTCAGGATGCAGGAACACTGGGAAATCGCGGCCGATTGGACGAAAACCCAGGCGCGACATCGCTTCCGGCGTCGCTCCGACCACGACATAGTCGCGATCGGCGACCGGCCGGCCGAGCAGCTTGTCGCGGACTGCGCCGCCGACCAGGAATATCTGCATGGCTTGACGGGACAACGGGATTGGGCTGGCATTGTGCCAGCGAACGCGCGATAGATCAGAACATCCCTGGAGAGGCGGCGATGAACGCATCGATTCGATGGGCAATGGCTGGTTGCGTGTTGCTGGCAGGCTGCGCGGGTGCGCCAGCCAAACACGCGACGCCGCCTGCGAAATCCACAGCGGCTCCAGCGAAAGGCAGCGACGCACTTTATCGCGCGCTCGGTGGCGAGGCTGGCATTTCCAAAGTCGTCGACGCGGCACTTGCCGAAATCCACGGCGACCTGCGCATCAATATCTTCTTCGAGAAAACCGACATGGCCGATCTGCGCCGGCTGCTGATCGAGCAGATCTGCGCCGCGACCGGCGGGCCATGCACGTACTCGGGCCGCAGCATGGAAGAGGCGCACAGCGGGCTCAATCTGACGAACGCGGATTTCGATGCGTTCGTCGACGATCTCGTGCGTGCGATGACCTCGCAGAAGGTTCCGGCGGATTTGCAGAAGCAGTTGCTCGATCTGCTGGGTCCGATGCGACCGCAGGTTGTCGGGCAATAGTCCTGGGTCAGTGCTCTTCGCGAAAGCGATCGAAGCGGCGCTGTCGATCCTCACCGCGCAGCAGCGGCGGAACGATGATGTCCATTGGGGTGGATACGATGCCGAGCGCGGCGAGTCCGTCCACGCTGCCTACCGAATCGAGTTTCAGCGAGCGGAAGTTGTCGCGCGAAATGGGTTTCCCGGGCAGCCATTCGCCGATCGCGGCCTGCACGAAGCCGAGTGCGTCGGGCAGCGGCAGGATCCATCTGCGCTTGCCGATCAGATCCGCGGTCCAGCGCACGAGCTCGCCGAGCTCGATCACGCGCGGCCCGAACAATTCGTACGTGTGTCCCGAGGTATGCGGATGCGCGATCGCGCGCGTGAATGCTTCGGCCACATCGCCCACATAGACCGGAGTGAACTTCGCCTGCGCGCGAGCCAGCGGCAGCACCGGCGTCATGCGCAGGAGGCTCGCGAAACGGAAGAAGAGACCGTCGTTTGGACCGAAAATCACGGACGGGCGGAAGATCGTCCACGCGAGCGGTGAGCTCTTCACGAGCGATTCGGCCTCGCCGCGCGTCTTGAGGTAATGACTTTCGCCTTCGCCCGCGCGCAATGCGCTCATTTGTATGAGGCGTGGCACGCCGGCGGATCGGCATGCCGCGACGAGCGTTTCCGCGAGTTCGATGTGTGCCTTGCGAAAGCCGCTGCCGTTGCTGCCGCGCTCGTTGAGGATTCCGACGAGATTGATCGCGGTGTCGGTCTCGGCGAGTTGATCACGCAACGCATTCGGGTTGTACACATCGGTGCTGACGACGCTGACACGCGGCAGCACGCCGAGATCGCGGTGCAACTCGCGATTGCGCGACAACACCTTGATCGTATGGCCGTGCGCCTGCAGCCGAGGCACGAGATGACTGCCGACGAATCCGGTGCCGCCGAGTACCACGATGCGTTGTCGCTTCATCGACGTCCTTTGCATTGCATCGCGCAATGTCGCGCGGACTGAGGTGGTGTTGATTGCTAGTGTTCCGGAGCCGTCGGCACGCTCGTCGCAGCATCGTTCGCGGGCGGACTCGGCGTCGCGGCAGTCTGGACAGGCTCGGGCGGGCAGACTACGCCTTTGCGCGTCGTTGCGTCGGACGGCGCGGCGTAGGCCTGCCCGATGCGCGGCATGCGCGCTGAGAGCGCGAGCGCCTTGCCGTTCATGCGCCAGTCGTAGATCACGCTGAAGGCGAGAACGCGCGCGACGTATTCTCGCGTTTCCTTGTACGGAATCGTCTCGATGAAGAAATCCGGATCGAGCGATGAGCGCGCATCGAGCCAGCGCCCGACCGGTGCCTCGCCGGCGTTGTAGGCGGCCGTAGCGAGCCACGGATTGCCGTCGAACTTGTCGGCCATGCGTCCGAGATAGCGCGTGCCGAGCTCGACATTGAGCGTCGGATCGAACAGGTCCGTCGGATGGTTGTACGGAAGCTTCTCGGACTGCGCGAGCTGCTTGGCGACGCCGGGCAGGAGCTGCATTAATCCGTACGCATCGGCGTGCGAATGTGCGTCGGTCATCCAGGCACTTTCCGCGCGGATGATCGCGTAGGCCCACGCGGGATCGATGCCGGCGCCGCCGGCTTCGTGTTTGACGCGCGATTCGAGCGCGAGCGGAAAACGCTGCTCGTAGAGGCGCTGCGTCTGGGCATCGGCGGAATAGAAGAACACCGCGCGGTCGTACCAGCCGCGCCGATAGGCGAGATCCGCCGCAAGGCGCCGCTTCGGATCGTCGAGCTTGCGCATCGCGAAATCCCATTCGCGCCGCGCTTCGGGCAGCATGCCGAGCGTCTGGAATTCGAATGCGCGCGCGAGATCGATCTGACTCGCCACCGCTTTTTCCGAATCGGGATCGGCCGCCAATGTGCGCGCGCAGATCGCATACGGCTGATCGATCCAGTCGGCGGCGAGGAATCCGTGGAAGCTCGCCTCGCGCGCGACATCGGCGAATATTGCCTGGGCATCGCTCTTGCGATCGAGTTTGCTCAGCACACGCGCACGGAGGTATCGCCAGCGCGAATCGGCTTGCTGCAACGCCGACAGATCGTCGAGTGCGGCGAGTGTTTCCTTGAAGTCGCCGAGCGCGAGCGCGGTGCGCACGTGCCATTCGCGGCTGGCGTCGTCCTCGGCTTCGGGCGGCAACGCTTTCAGACGCGCGAGCGCATCGGGCGAGTAGCTGGTCGATCGGTACACCGCGAGCGCATTGAGCACGCGGTTTTTCTGCG
>DASYJJ010000331.1:0-3329 GCA_035996605.1 Rhodanobacteraceae bacterium | reverse complement strand
CATGAGCAATATCTTGCCGGTGATGGTCGCGGCGATCATCCTCGCGGTGTTGGTGATGATCTTCATCGCCGACCCGATCGGCGAGTTCATCGATCGTCATCCGACGATCAAGATGCTCGCGCTGGCGTTCATCATCCTGGTTGGCGTCGCGCTGATCTGCGATGGGCTCGGCGTGCATATTGCGCGCGGTTACCTGTACTTCGCGATGGCATTCTCGGCAGCGGTCGAAGCACTGAACCTGTTGGCGCGCCGCCGCCGAAGGCAACGCAACGAGCGCTCCGGCAAGACGCCGTAGCATCGAATCTGGCATCGGCCGGGGAGGGCAGATGGCGATTCCCAAGATTCTGGTCGCGGTTCTGATCGCGATACATCTTTCCGTCGCCGCGGCGGCGGACGACACGCTTCGCCCGGTTCCGCAGCTGCATGCCCGGGTCACCGATCTCACCGGCACGCTCGATGCGCAGCAGACGCAATCGTTGCAAACAACGCTGGCGACGCTGGAACAGCGAAAAGGTGCGCAGATCGCCGTGCTGATCGTGCCGACAACGGCGCCCGAGACGATCGAACAATACGCAACGCGCGTGTTCGACGCGTGGAAGCTCGGCCGCAAGGAGGTCGACGACGGCGCGCTGGTGCTAGTCGCCAAACAGGATCGGCACGTGCGCATCGAAGTCGGCTACGGCCTGGAAGGTGCGATTCCCGACGCCGCGGCGAAACGCATCGCGCACGACTACATGTCGCCGCGATTCGCCGAGGGCGACTTTGCCGGCGGTATCGGCGCTGGCGTCGAGATGCTGACGCATCTGATCGACGAGGAACCGCTGCCCGCGCCGAAGCCGCAATCGCGCTCGAAAGCGTCGTCCGGAACGCCTTTTCCCGAGCCGTGGTGGAGCCCGGTGGAATTGATCGTCGGCATATTCTTCGGCTGCTTTCTCGGCGTGATCCTCGTGCTCGTTCTCGCTTGGCCGCGACTCTATCGCGTCGTGCTCGGACACGTTCCGGAAAGGATCCGCACGTATGCGTTTGGCGCGATCGTCGCGGTGCCGCTCACGATTCTGATGCGCCACCCGATGGCAACGCTCGGCGCGTTCGCCGCGGCCGGCACGCTGGCATCGATCCTCGGCTTGTCGAAACCGCCTTCGCGCCGTCCGCACGGCTTCGGCGGCGGCGGCGGATCATCGGGTGGCAGCTCCGGCGATTCCTCATCGGGCAGTTCCGGCAGTTCAGACAGCGGTTTCAGTGGTGGCGGCGGCAGCTCGGGCGGCGGCGGCGCGTCCGACAGCTGGTAACGCAATCGGACTTGCGTACGGGCCCATCAGTCCCCAAAGTGTCGGCTGTCCGTTGCGAGGAGGGAGTCCCCATGCGGTTTATCTGCATTGCATTCGTGATTGTCCTGTCGAGTTTTCTGTCCGGTTGCGGTTACAACGCGATCCAGTCGAAGGACGAGGCGATCAAGGCGGCCTGGTCCGAGGTCGTGAACCAGTACCAGCGGCGCACCGATCTCGTGCCGAACCTGGTCAATACGGTGAAGGGATACGCGACGCACGAAGAAGAGGTGTTCACCAAGGTCACCGAAGCGCGCGCGAATGTCGGCAAGGTGACGATCACCGCCGATCAGCTCGACGACGCTGCGGCGCTGCAGAAATTCCAGGCCGCGCAAGGCGAGCTTTCGAGCGCGCTGTCACGATTGATGGCGGTCAGCGAGAACTATCCGCAATTGAAGGCGGATGGCTTGTTCCAGAACCTGCAGGCGCAGCTCGAAGGCACCGAAAACCGCATCACGGTCGCGCGTAACCGCTATATCCAGTCCGTGCAGGACTACAACACGTTCGTGCGCAGCTTCCCGCAGAACCTGACCGCGATGATGTTCGGCTACAAGACCAAGGCGAACTTCACGGTCGAGAATGAAAAGCAGATTTCGACCGCGCCGACCGTCGATTTCAGCAAGCCCGCGCAGCCGCAGCAGCCTCCGCCGCAGCCCAAGCAGGATACGCAGCCGGCGCATTGAGGCCTCGATGCTTCCTCGCGTCGAACGCTTGAGCGCCATGCTCGCCCAACGTATTCCGCCGTTCGTGCCGAGGTATCGAAGCACGAACGGCGAGTCGGTTCGTTCGTCGATAGTTCCAGACGAACGGAACCGAAGCGTTCGCGCGCCGCCAGCGGTGCCGCGGGTGTTTCACCGAGTCTTCGCGTTGCTCGCGGGAGTTTTTCTTGCGGTCGCAATGGCCGCGGCGGCCGAAGGCGACGTGCAGCCGATCCCCGCGCTCAGCGCGCGGGTCACCGATCTCACCGGCTCGCTCGATGCGCAGCAGAAGCAGACGCTCGAAGGCGAACTCGCCGCGCTCGAGCAGCGCAAAGGTGCGCAGATCGCCGTGCTGATGGTGCCGACGACCGAGCCCGAAGACATCGCGCAATACGCGATCCGCGTGTTCGATCAGTGGAAGCTCGGGCGCAAGAACATCGACGACGGCGTGCTGTTGATCGTCGCCAAGAACGATCGTCACGTACGCATCGAAGTCGCGCGCGGACTCGAAGCGGCCATTCCCGACGCCGCGGCCGCGCGCATCATCCGCGAATACATCACGCCGCGCTTTCGCGCCGGCGATTATTTCGGCGGCATCCACGACGCGACCGGCGCACTGACCAAGCTCGTCGACGGCGAAGAACTGCCGCCGCCATTGACCGATGAGCACGATCGCAAGCGCGGAGCGAACGGCATATTCAATGCGGCTGTGTGGGCATTCTTCATCGGCCTCTGGGCGCGTTCGATGTTTGGGCGTCTGCCGACACCTCCGCGCGCGGGCCTCGTCGGCGTGGCTTCCGGCGTTGCTGCCTGGCTGATCAGCGGACTCGTTCCACTCGGCGTCGCGCTCGGTGTCCTCGGACTGATCCTCGGCGTCTTCGGCGGCGGTGGCGGCGGTTTCGCCAACGGCGGCGGACGCGGAGGTTGGGGCGGCGGTGGTTGGGGTGGCGGATTCGGCGGTGGCGGCGGCGGATTTGGCGGCGGTGGCTTCGGTGGCGGCGGCGGCATCTCCGCTGGCGGCGGAGCATCGGGAGGATGGTGAGGCAGCGATGATGCGTTGGCTCAAGCACCAACTGGCACGCACGAGCGCCGAGCGGCATTTTCCGCCGGCGACACTCGATGCGATCCAGCACGTGATCGCCGAAAGCGAACATCGCCATCTCGGCGAAATCTGCTTTGCGGTCGAAGGCGGCTTGCCGTTGGCCGAAGTCCTGGCGCGCAAGCAACCGCGCGAGCGGGCGCACGAAGCATTCGCGCGGCTGCACGTTTGGAACACCGAACACAATACCGGCGTGCTGGTCTACAT
>DASYJJ010000330.1:0-4146 GCA_035996605.1 Rhodanobacteraceae bacterium | reverse complement strand
ACCGCATTGGCCAAGGTATTCACGCCGCGCAGCATGCGAGCGCGCGCGTCTTCGGAGAAACGGATTTCTTTGGCAGCCATTTTGGAAAACCTCGGGATTCGTTATTCGGGATTCGGGATGAAAGATGCGGGCTGGACTCGGTCGGGTCGGATTCGGAGCGATCTGCTCTTACGAATCTCGAATCCCGAATTCCGGCTCGTCACTCAATCACCGCGAGGATGTCTTCTTCGCGCATGACCAGGAGTTCCTGGCCATCGACCTTGACCTCGGTGCCGCTGTACTTGCCGAACAGCACCTTGTCGCCCTTCTTGACGGCGATGGGACGAACCTTGCCGTCTTCCAGAATCTTGCCGTTGCCGGCAGCGACGACTTCGCCGCGGATGGGCTTTTCGGCGGCCGAATCAGGGATCACGATGCCGCCGGCGGACATCTTCTCTTCCTCCAGGCGTTTGATGATCACGCGGTCGTGCAGGGGGCGCAGTGCCATAGTGGGTATGCCTCAACAGGTTGGTTGGAAACAATTGATTGAATAGGGAAATTCGCGCGCTGCTAGCACTCGCTGCGAATGAGTGCCAAGTTTAACGGCGAAGCAACCCCATGGGAAGTCATCGGTGACAGGGCAAGTGCGGCTGGCGGGTAAGGTTTCCAAGGGCGGGCATGCAAGGAAGGCCCGGTTGGAGCCGATCCCACCCGTTGTCCCGGCGAAAGCCCGAACCCAGCGCCGTTGTGCGTCCGCACGATCAACACAAGAGGCATCGGGCCCGGCTTTCGCGGGGACAACGACGTCGAAGCGATCGCGGGCACGATCGGAGGCGCACCTGCCCTTCCCGCTAAACTCCGCGTTTTTCCGGAGCCGCCGTGACCGCCCGAATCGTCTTCTGCGCCTGCGCGGACAGAGAAACCGCCAGCCGACTCGCGCGCGCGCTCGTAGATGAGCGCCTGGCGGCCTGCGTGAACGCGATTCCCAGCGTCGTCTCGACCTATCGCTGGAACGACGCGATCCATACCGACAACGAAGTGCTGCTGTTGATCAAGACGACCGCAGACCGGCTCGATGCGCTCGAGACGAGGCTGATCGAGCTGCACCCTTACGAAGTACCGGAGCTGCTCGCGATCGAGCCGGTGGCGGGCTCGGCGCCTTATCTCGCCTGGCTCGATCGCGAAACACGGCCGGCGTGAACCGCGTGCGAGCCGTGCGGTCTAGGTTCGGTCCTTACAGGGTGGCGGCGCAACGATGCGCCGGTGAAAGATGGAGTGGGCAATGACGCGGAAGTTCTTGCGCGGTCTCTTCGCCGCGGTCGTGATGTGCGCCCTCGCGCCGATCGGGCCGCTCGGGCATGCGCAATCCGAAGACGATCTCTTGCCCGTCGAGCAGGCATTCAAGCTCACTGCGAAGATCGCCGAGCGCGGCAAGATCGCGCTGCACTGGGACATCGCGCCGGACTATTACCTCTATCGCACACGCATCAAGGCGAAGACATCGCAACCCGGCGCGACGTTGGCAGATATCGAGCTGCCTGCTGGAACCAAGAAGCACGACGAGTTCCTCGGCGATGTGGAGGTCTATCACCAGGCGATCGACGCGACTTTGCCGTACACACTCACCGACGCAGCAACGAAGACGCTCGCAGTCACGGTGACCGTGCAGGGCTGCCATGAGGTCGATCCGAAGATCTGCTATCCGCCGCACCCGACGGCGCTGACGCTCGATGTTCCCGCGGCGGCGGGATCAGGGGCCGCAACCAACGCAAAGGCTGCCGACGCGACACTTCCGGAATCGGGCGCGAAGCTCGGTTTGAATCTCGGTGGGGCTCAACCTCTCACCGGGAATGCCGGTGAACCTCTTCCGCCCGAACAGGCGTTCGTTTTCGAAGCCATCGCGGCGAGTCCCACCAGCGTGCTCGCGCGCTGGACGATGCCCAAAGGCTACTACCTCTACCGCGACAAGAGTTCCGTTTCGCTCGCGGATGGCGCCGGCGTCAAGCTCGGTGCGCCGCAATGGCCAAAAGGCGTCGATCACACCGACGAGCATTTCGGGACGGTCGTCGTCTATTTCGATGAGGTCGAGCTGCCGATTCCGCTCGCGCGCAAAACGGGCGCGGTCCAGACGATAAAGCTCACTGGCGAATACCAGGGTTGCCAGGACAACGGCATCTGTTATCCGGTGATGACGAAATTGGTCAGTGTGGAGATGCCTGCGGCGACGGCTGAAGAACTGGCCGCGGCGAAAGCTGCGCTCGTTGCGGTCGCAGATCAAAAGTTTCCCTCACCCGGCCTGCGGCCGGCCTCTCCCGCGAGCGGGAGAGGCGATGCGGCGGCCGGTGGCGATCAATCGGAAGAACAGGCGCTTGCTGCGAATCTTTCGAGCAACCGCTGGCTCGCACTGTTGAGCTTCTTCGGCTTCGGCCTGCTGCTCGCATTCACGCCGTGCGTGTTCCCGATGATTCCGATCCTCTCAGGCATCATCGCAGGCTCGGGCGAGAACATCTCGACGCGGCGTGCGTTCGTGCTGTCGGTCGTGTACGTGCTCGCGACCTGTCTTGTATTCACGATCGCCGGCGTCGTCGCCGGGCTCGCCGGAGCGAATCTGCAGGCGGCATTCCAGAAACCGTGGATCCTCTGGAGCTTCGCGATTCTCTTCGTGCTGCTCTCGCTCAGCATGTTCGGTTTCTATGAGCTGCAATTGCCGAGCTCGTGGCAAACGAAGATCGCCGACATCAGCAACAAGCAGAAAGGCGGATCGCTGATCGGCGTTGCGATCATGGGACTCTTGTCCGCGCTCATCGTCGGGCCGTGCGTCGCGCCGCCACTCGCAGCGGCCGTGCTTTACATCAGCCAGACGCGCGATCCGGTATTCGGCGGTCTTGCGTTGTTCGTGTTGAGCCTCGGCATGGGCGCGCCGCTGGTCGTGTTCGGAACGGCCGCCGGAAAACTCCTGCCGCGCGCCGGCGGCTGGATGGACGCAGTGAAAGGCGTGTTCGGCGTGATGTTTCTCGGTCTTGCGATCTGGATGCTCGCGCGCATCATCGACGGTTTCTGGATCATGCTGATGACCGGCGCGCTCCTGATCGCGTCCGCGGTCTATCTCGGCGCGCTTGAGCGACTGCCCGAAAATGTGTCGGGTTGGCGACGGTTGTGGAAGGCGCTCGGAATCGTGCTGCTGGTCGCCGGCGCGGCGGAAATTCTCGGCGCGGCGGCTGGCGGGCGCGATGTGACGCAACCGCTTGCCGGTGTCCTCGCAGGCGGCGGCAGCGAATCTCATCAACGCGCGATCACGTTTCGCACGATCAAGTCCGTCGCCGATCTCGATCGCGAGCTCGCCGCCGCAAAGCAGGCGCATCAACCCGTGATGCTCGATTTCTACGCTGACTGGTGCGTCAGCTGCAAGGAGATGGAGAAGTTCACGTTCTCGCGCGCCGACGTACAGCAGGCGCTTTCCGGTTTCGTGCTGCTGAAGGCCGATGTCACCGCGAACGACGACGACGATCAGGCGCTGTTGAAGCATTTCACGTTGTTCGGGCCGCCCGCGACGATATTTTTCAACGACGGTGAAGAGCGGCGCGCTTTGCGGCTGATCGGATTCGAGAAAGCCGAAGACTTCCTCGCGCGCACGGGCAAGCTCCGCGGCTGACGATGTTCAACCGCACCAACGCGCTGATACTCGTGATCGCGATCGCCGGAGCGATCGGTGGTTTCCTCGCCGGGGGCTTGCTGCGCCCGATGCCGGAGCGGCCGCCGAATCCGCATGCGGTAAGGATCGGCGACACGGCACCGGCGGTGCAGCGTCCGGACGTCGAAGGCAAGCCGCGTTCGTTCGACGAGTGGCACGGCAAACTGCTCGTGGTGAACTTCTGGGCCAGCTGGTGCGGACCCTGCCGCGAGGAAATGCCGCTGCTCGATCGGACCCAGAAGCGTCTCGCCGGCAAGGGGCTGCAAATCATCGGCGTGGCTTACGACGATCTCGCCGCGACGAAGGATTTTCTCCTGCACACCCCGGTGGACTATCCGATCCTCATCGACGATCCCGCGCAGGGCGAAGACATCTCGGCCGCCCTGGGCAACCAGAACAACGTGCTGCCGTACACGGTGCTGATCGGAAGCGACGGCCGGGTGCTTGCCCGCCGCGCGGGCAAGTTCTCCGAGTCG
>DASYJJ010000329.1:0-5946 GCA_035996605.1 Rhodanobacteraceae bacterium | reverse complement strand
CCTCCAGCACTTCGATGTAATGCGCGAGCTCGACCGGCTGGTGGTTGCCGATGTTGTAGACGCGGTACGGCCCGGCCGACGACGCGGGACTCGGATTCAGCGCATCGAAGCCGGGATCGCCGGCCGGTACGCGGTCCAGCGTGCGGATGACGCCTTCGACGATGTCGTCGACATAGGTGAAGTCGCGCGTGTGCTTGCCGTGGTTGAACACCTCGATCGGCTCGCCGGCGAGAATCTTGCGGGTGAACAGGAACAGCGCCATGTCGGGCCGGCCCCACGGCCCATAGACCGTGAAAAAGCGGAGTCCCGTCGTCGGCAATCCGTAAAGGTGGCTGTAGGTGTGCGCCATCAGCTCGTTCGCTTTCTTCGTCGCCGCGTAGAGGCTCACCGGATGATCGACCGCGTCGCGCACCGAGAACGGCAGCTTGCGGTTGGCGCCGTAGACCGAGCTCGACGAAGCGTAAACGAGATGTTCGACTTTGCCGTGACGGCAGGCCTCCAGAATGTTGATGAATCCGACGAGGTTGCTCTCGACATACGCGTAAGGATTCTCGATCGAATAGCGCACGCCTGCTTGCGCGGCGAGATTGACGACGCGCTGCGGACCGAAATCGGCGAACGTTCGTTCCATCGCCGCGCGGTCTTCGAGCGAAGCGCGCACGAAACGAAAACGGGGTTCCGGCGTCAGGCGCGCCAGACGCGCTTCCTTCAGCGCAGGATCGTAATACGCATTCAGATTGTCGTAGCCGAGTACGTCGTCGCCGCGCGCGAGGAGACGTTGACTCAAGGCGGCGCCGATGAAGCCGGCCGCGCCGGTGACGAGGATGCGCATGAATTGCCTCGGGATTCGGGATTCGGGATTCGCTAGGGAGGTTTGTCGTCGGGCTCAGGTGACGGAATCGACGCCGGTATTCATCCCGAATGCCGAATCCCGCAATCCCGGCTCTTCACAACCGGTCATCCACTTTCTCACGCGGCAATGCCTGCTTGACGTCGAACAGCACGCAGCCCGGCTTGCCAAGCGCGCGGATGCCGTCGGCGCCAAGCTCGTTGAATTGCTTGTGACACACGGCTAGCACGATCGCGTCGTACTTGCCGGGTTCGAGCCGATCGATGAGATCGAGTCCGTATTCATGCTGGGCTTCGGCCGCGCTCACCCACGGATCGTAGACATCGACGTTGGCGTGATAGCTCTTGAACTCGGCGATGACGTCGACGACGCGCGTGTTGCGAAGGTCAGGGCAGTTTTCCTTGAACGCGAGCCCGAGCACGAGAATGTTTGATCCGACCGCGGCGATGCGCCGTTGCGTCATCAGCTTGATGACGCGTTGTGCGACGTGCTCGCCCATGCCGTCGTTGATACGTCGTCCCGACAGGATCACTTCCGGGTGATAGCCGATCTGCTGCGCCTTGTGCGTCAGATAATAAGGATCGACGCCGATGCAGTGGCCGCCGACGAGACCCGGCCGGAACGGCAGGAAATTCCACTTGGTGCCGGCGGCGGCCAGCACTTCGCTGGTATCGATGCCCAGGCGATGGAAGATCAGCGCGAGCTCGTTGATCAGCGCGATGTTGAGATCGCGCTGCGTGTTCTCGATGACTTTCGCAGCTTCCGCCACGCGGATACTCGATGCTTTGTGCGTGCCCGCGGTGATGATGCGCCGATACAACGCATCGACGAAATCGGCCGCCAGCGGAGTTGATCCCGAGGTCACTTTCGTGATCGATTCCAGGCGATGTTCCTTGTCGCCCGGATTGATGCGCTCGGGACTGTAGCCGGCGTAGAAATCAACATTGAACTTGAGGCCGGACTCGCGCTCGATGATCGGCACGCAGACTTCTTCGGTCGCGCCCGGGTAGACGGTCGATTCGAACACGACCACGCCACCTGGGCGTATTGCCTTGCCGACCGTGCGGCTTGCCGATTCGAGCGGTGAAAGATCGGGCCGTTTTGCGCTGTCGATCGGCGTCGGCACCGTCACGATGAACACGTTGCAGTCGCGCAGATCGGCCGGATCGGCGCTCACGCGCAAGTGCTGGGTTGCCTTGAGCTCTTCGGGCGAAGCCTCCAGCGTGTGATCGCGGAACTCTCGCAATTCGGCGATGCGCGCCTTGTTGATATCGAATCCCAGCGTCGGCAGCTTGCGGCCAAATCCCACCGCGAGCGGCAGACCGACATAGCCAAGACCAATCACGGCGACGCGTGTTTCGTCGGCGCGGGGCAGGGCGGCAGCATCCATTCCGGGCTCCGGATTCGGCGGGGCCGCAAAGTCTATCAAGAGCGTGTGCATGGAGAGTGGAAATCAGCGCCTTCCGGCACAGGCGTGTCGCGCGAGCCATGCTTAAGCTTCGCGCGCCAACCTTGGGGAAGACTCATGCGCAGCCTTTTTGCGGTGCTTTCGGTTTTTATCGTCGCGAGCGCCGCTGCGGCGCCGGCGGAGCGAACCGACCAGATTGTCATTCAGGGTAACAAGGCCGGCTCGCAGACCGTTGCCGCGGGAAGCGAGGGCAGCATTCGCGCCGAATATTCATACAACGATCGCGGGCGCGGCGATCACATCGTCGCAACCTGGAAACTCGACGCCGCCGGCATCCCCGTGGAGTATTCGGGCAGCGGCAACGATTACATGAAATCAGCGGTCGAAGAGCACTTCACGCTGAAGGACGGCAAGGCGACCTGGAAGAACCGCACGGAACAAGGCGAGAAAGCCGTGAACACGCCGGCGTTCTACATTCCCACGAACGCTCCGCCTGAATTCTTCGGCGCGCTGGCGCGCGCGCTCCTGAAGGCGCCGAATCGCACGCTGGCGCTGTTGCCGGCCGGCGAAGCGCATCTCGAAGAGGCCGGCACGACGAATGTTGCCGGTAGCAAGACGACGCTCAGCCAGTACCTCATTAGTGGTCTCGGTTTTCAGCCGGCGCCGATCTGGCTCGATCGCGATGGCGCGACCGCGGCCTCGGTGTCGAGTTGGTTCTCGGTCGTGCCGGATGCCTACGTGGCCGACGTGGATACGCTCATCGCTGCGCAGGACAAGGCCTCGAACGCGCGCTCCGCGCGGCTCGCACAAGAGCTCGTGCATGCGCCCAAAGGCGATCTCGTGATCCGCAACGCGCGCCTCTACGATCCGCGCGATCTTTCGGTGACCGATCAAACGAGCGTGCTGGTGCGCGGCGAGCGCATCGTGCGCATCGCGCCGGATGCGGAGCTGAAAGCAGCCGCCGACGCGGAGATCATCGATGCGCACGGCCGCTTCCTGATGCCGGGCCTCTGGGACAACCACCAGCACTTCGGCGACGACGACGGCATGCTGGATCTTGTCAACGGCATCACCAGTTCGCGCGACATGGCCAACGACACCGACGGATTTCTGAAGCGCGTCGCGCGTTTCGATGCGGGTACCGAGATCGGTCCGCGTGTCCTCAAGGCGGGCATCATCGACGGCACCGGCGAATTTGCAGGTCCGACCAAGATGCGCGTCGACACCGCCGAGGAAGCCATCAAGGATGTCGACTGGTATGCCGACCACGGCTACGCTCAGATCAAGATCTATTCGTCGGTCAAGCCTGAGCTCGTGCCGATCATCGCCGATCGTGCGCACACGCTCGGACTTCGCGTCAGCGGACACGTGCCCGCGTTCATGTCGGCGCAGCAGTTCGTCGAAGGCGGCGCGGACGAGATCCAGCATCTCAATTTCATTGAGCTCAATTTCCTCTGGCCCGAAGTCAAGGAAACGCGCAATCGCGACCGCTTCATCAAGGTGGCCGAGCACGCCCGGGAATTCACGCCGGACAAACCCCAGGTCCGCGACTTCATCGCGTTCTTGAAGCGCCATCACACCGTGCTCGATCCGACGATGGGTGTCTTTGAAGGTTTGTTCGCCGGCGATCCCGCCGCGCCGACGCCGGGTCTCGAAGAGATCGCGCCGCGCTTTCCGCCGCAGGTCCGGCGCGGATTGCTGAGCGGTGCGCTCGATGTGCCCAAAGGCAAGGAAGACGCCTATCGCGAAGCGTTTCCGTCGATGCTGAAACTTCTGAAGGCGCTGTACGACGCCGGCGTGACGATCATTCCCGGAACCGACGGACTCCCGGGCTACATGCTCCATCATGAGCTCGAACTCTACGCAAAGGCCGGCATTGCGCCCGGCGAAGTGCTGCGCATGGCGACGCTGACTCCGGCGCTGGTCATGGGCGTCAACAAGGACCGCGGCGTGATCGCCGCGGGCAAACTCGCCGACATGATTCTCGTCGACGGTGATCCCTCGAAGAACATCGCCGACATCCGCAAGGTGACGACGGTGCTCAAGGGCGGCCGCGTCTACGATCCCGCGGCGATCGAGAAGACGCTCGGCATCGAGCCGCGCGCGGCGCACTGAATCCGGAAAGTCGGCACCGTTTTTCGAGCAGCGACGCGTTGCGCGCGTCGCTGCTCCCCATAAATCGTGCGCTTCAACGCCATTCGAATCCGTCCCGGAAGTGATCGCGCCGTGTGGCCCGGGAATGTCGAACGACCGCCATGTTGAGACATTGAGCGATCACCGCCGACGTGCGCGCCGCGCTAACATGGATCGACGACACGAGGTGCCCCGATGGACGCCGCATCCAACAAGCCGCGCGGCCGGCCGCTTGAAGCGCTCGGCATCAGCGAAATCGAGGAGCACGTTTACGAAGCGTTGCTCGACCGCTCCGGCGCCACGCTTGCCGATCTCGAACGCGATCTGACGCTGCCTTCGCGCAAGCTGCAGCGCGTGCTCGACGCGCTCGAGCGGAAAGGCCTCATCACGCGCACGTCGATCCCGCCGCGTCGCCACATTCCGGCATCGCCCGACATCGCCGTCGAAGCGCTGGTGCTGCGCCGGCACGACGAGCTCCGCCGAGCGCGTGGCGAGATCCAGCGTCTGCAGGAGCGCGCCGCGGCGAGTGCTGGTGAGCAGCGCCAGATGATCGAGCTGGTGACGACGCGCGAAGCCGAGCGCCATGTGTTCGAACAAATGCAGCACGCCGCGCAGCACGAGCTGATCTTCCTCGAACGTCCGCCGATCCTGATCGCCGGGCCCGAACAGCCGAATGAAACCGAAATGCGTGCGCTGTCGCGCGGCGTGCGTTATCGCAGCATTGCCGATCACGCATTCCTGGAGCTTCCCGGCGTGTTGACGCGCGTTCGCGAAGACATGCTGGCCGGCGAAGAAGTCCGCGTGGTTTCGAAGTTGCCGTTCAAGATGGTCATGGCCGACCGCAGCATCGCGCTGATCCCGTTGAACCTCGAACGCCCTGGAAGTCCGACCATGCTCGTGCGCTCATCGGCGCTGCTCGATGCGTTGTATGCGATGTTCGAGCTGCTCTGGAGTCAGGCCGCGCCGATCTCTTTCACGCGCGAAGGCGCCATGAGCACCGGCGAGCTCGCCGCGCGACTGCCGGAAGAAACCGAAAAACTCATACCGCTCCTCGCCGCGGGTCTGAACGACAAGGCGATCGCGCACGAGCTCGGCATCTCGGCGAGCACGCTCAACCGGCGTATGGCCGAGTTCATGAAAAGCGTCGACGCTCGCTCGCGATTTCAGCTCGGTTGGCTGGCCCGCGCGCTCTCGGGCGATTCGTAGGCCTCCGCAGGAGGCTTGGTCCGATCTCATGTCGTGACAGAAATCTGTCATGACGCAAATCGGGCACGAAAACCCCTTGAACTGGCGCCGTGGCCGTGAAGATACTCGCGTGTTGCCGCCGTATTCGATGCGGCGTGTCCTATCCGCTTGTAGCAGCAGGGAATCTTCCGCATGAACGTGTCGTCTTGTCTCCGCCTGAAACCCTTGGCGGCGTGCCTTGCCGCCGCCCTCGCCATCGTACCGGGCGCCGCCCTGCTCGCAGATCCGGCACACCCGTCCCTGCGATTGCAGCAAGCCGCGAACGCGCCGGCGCGCGCGCGGCTTGCGCAGTGGCTGGAGACATCGTCGG
>DASYJJ010000328.1:0-3561 GCA_035996605.1 Rhodanobacteraceae bacterium | reverse complement strand
CTGATGCCGGCCATGATCGAGCCCTTGTCGGAGCTCTGGCCGAACGTGAACTGATAGCCCTGGCTTTCGCCGTCATCCTTGTCCGAGATGCCGTAGTTCGTGGAGAACTCGGCGCCCTGGTAATCGCTGCGCAGAATGAAGTTGACGACGCCCGCGACCGCATCAGAACCGTAAACCGACGATGCGCCATCCGTCAGGACTTCGATGCGCTCGACCATGTTGGCCGGAATCGAATTCGGATCGCCGCTCAGATAGCGATGACCATTGATGAGAACGAGCGTTCGTGGTGAACCGAGTCCTCGCAGGCCAATGCTCGATGCACCTGTGCCACCTGAGTTATTGACTTGCGGGTTGACGTTCGGGCCGGTGACCGCCGGCAGCTGCTGGACGAGATCTCCGAGCGTCAGCTTGCCGGTCTTCTGGATCGCCGCACGGTCGATCGTGATGACCGGGTTGGAGGTTTCGATATCGACGCGGCGGATGTTCGAGCCCGTGACCGTGATCGTTTCGAGTTTCTGAGTGTCTTGGTCCTGCGGCGCGGTTTGAGCCGACACCGAGCCTGTCAGCAAGCCGAGCGTTGTCAGCGCGCCAAATGAAGTGATTCGGGACGAACCCCTCGCAATGCCTCCAGCGGCACCAAGGGCGCGCCGAATGGAGTTCCGGAGCAGTGTGTGTCGCATGAAATTCTCCTGCGTTGTTGAGTAGCGGTCCACGACATGTCGGTAACAAGCGCGCGCGCAACGCAGAACATTAAGAAAACGTAATTGCCGACACTTGGTCGAATCTTTCCGGAGGGCTTGGAAAAAATTGTCGAGTCGCCTGAGCGGACGCGAGAGAGAACGACGGCTGCGTGATGCGGACCCCTGGCGCGATGGCGGCTCCGAACGAGCGGAACCGCAAAGCATCCTGCAAGCATTTCAAACCGCGATGCCGGTCGCCTGGCTCCGCGCTGCGGTCGCAGTCGTTCCGTACCGGCGCTTGAACGATCGCGCGAATGCACATCGATCTTCGAAACCGCTCGCCCGCGCGACTTCGGTAATGCTCAATTCGCTTTCGTGGACGAGATGCAACGCCTGTTTCAGCCGGCGCTCCATGATCAGGGAATAAGGCGTCGCGCCATAGACCAGGTTGAACGTGCGCACGAAGTGACAGGTCGAATAGTTCGCGACACGCGCGAACGCGCTGACGCCGAGATCGAGATCGCTGGTGGATTCGATGCGGTTGTAGACGCGCTGCAAGCGGAGGAATACCGAGCGACGCTGGGCCAGAGTGCGGCCCGGGCAGCGCTTGACCAACGGATCGAATGCGGACTGAAGTTCGGCGAGCAATGTGGCGAACCGGATCACAGCGGTCGTCGCATCGAATTTCCCGGACGCGGCGCGCGCGGCTTCACGCGCGGCACGAACGACAGCGCGACGCATCACGCGATTCGCCAGATGTGTCGCGGGTAAGAGAACGGGATCGGCGGTCGCGCGCTCGGTGCTCGCGTCGAACAACTGCCGCCAAACGGATGGCGGCGCGACGAATGCAATCCATAGCGCCCCACCGGTGCCGACGGCTTGCAGAGAATGTCCGCCCTCGGCGACGTGCAGCTGGCCCGGCCGCAGCATGCGAACGCTTTCGCCATCCGATAGGCGCACGTTTCTGCGCAACGGGACGATGACCATCGGCGGCATCGAGTTTCCATGCAGCGTGCAGCCGCGACCGGTTCCGACCAGAACACGAAACGTCCGATCGGAATGCAACTGTCGCTCGGCGGCGGCTCTTCGGCCCAGCCGGTTGTGACGCGTCAGCGTATCGAATTCGATGCGAACGGGCTTCGCCGAGCGTCGTTCCGGAAGCGTATTCCCCGGACTACTTCCGTCCATGGGACTCGCCGCGGACGACCATTGGGTTATTGCGAGCGTGTGGAAGGCTCGCAGCCCTCGCTCGACTCTTTAGACTGGCACTGCACATCTGTCCCTCGGAAAAGCTGAGTGGTCAGAATGTGGTACGGAAAGAGAGGGGTTGGTCCGCCAAACCTCGCCGCGAAGTGCAAAGCCGGGGCGCTCAGGCCGCCGCTTGCTTGGGGATCGTGCGGTTCGTATGCGTCAGGTGATTGTGGCGATCGACGTAGACGAGTTGCGGCTTGTGTTCGATCGCTTCGGCTTCATCGTATACGCCGTATGCGGCGATGATGATGATGTCGCCCGGTTGCGCGCGATGCGCCGCCGCACCGTTGATCGAGATGATTCCGGATGCTTCGTCCGCGCGAATCGCGTAGGTGGAGAAACGCTCGCCGTTGTTGACGTTGTAGATGTGGATCTGCTCGTACTCGCGGATGCCCGAGGCATCGAGCAGATTGCCGTCGATCGCACAGGATCCTTCGTAGTGCAGCTCCGCGTGGGTCACGGTTGCACGGTGGATCTTGGCCTTGAGCATGTTGAGCTGCATGGACACTCCGGAATCGTGTCTGTTGCTTCTGCGCAACAAGCCCATTATAGCAAAGCGCGGGGGCTATGTTGCGTCGCGGCAATATGTGCAGCAAGCTCTTGAGTTTCAAGAGTTCAAGGCAAAAAAAACCCTCGCAGCGTGTCCGCGCGAGGGTTCTCAATCGGAGTGACGATTACCTTACAATGCGCCCTGCTTGCCGCCGGGGCAACAATGACGTTGCAAAAATCCCAGCGGCGGTGGGAAGAATACCACAACCCGAGAAAAAAACACTACTCATCGAGCAAAAGATTGTCGATGAGCCGGGTTGAACCCAGCCGCGCCGCGATCAGGGCGATCAGCCCGCGCCGCACGCCCTCCGCCGGCAAGCCGAGATCCTCCGCCCGGCGGATGACCGCGTAATCGGGAACGAATCCCATCTCTCGCAGACGCGAAGCGGCCTCTTCCTCGATTTCGACAAGGTTTCGCGTCCCGCCGGAAACCTCGGCCTGCATCCTGCGCAATGTTGTATGGATGAACGCCCCGCGCTCGCGCTGCTCGGCGTCGAGATACTGGTTGCGCGAGCTCATCGCGAGACCGTTCGCCTCGCGCCGTGTCGGCGCGTCCATGACTTCGATGGGATACGCGAGATCACGCGTCAAACGTCGAATCACCAGCAGCTGCTGATAATCCTTGCGACCGAATATCGCGACATCGGGCCGCACGAGATTGAAGAGTTTCGCGACGACGGTCGCGACGCCATCGAAGTGACCCCGACGCACTTCGCCTTCGAGCATTTCGAAACCCGGCACGCTGACGCGCACGGTTTGCGCCGGACCGTACGGATACATTTCTTCCATCGCGGGCATGAAGAGCGCATCGCATCCACTGGCGGCAAGACCTTTCGCATCAGCGTCGGGCGTTCGCGGATAACGCGCGAAATCTTCGTTCGGCCCGAACTGCGTCGGATTCACGAACACCGTGGCAAGGACGACATCGGCGTGCTTTCGCGCAAGCGCGACGAGCGAATAATGGCCCGCGTGCAGATTCCCCAGCGTCGGCACCAGTGCGATGCGCTTCGCGTGCATGCGCGACGGCGCCAGGAACGCGTGCAGATCGCGCGCACGCACGAAAACCGGCATATCCATTTCA
>DASYJJ010000327.1:0-1682 GCA_035996605.1 Rhodanobacteraceae bacterium | reverse complement strand
CAGGAAATCGTTGACCTCGCGCGTCGAATCCTGGAACGAAAGCTGGATGTGGTCGAGGCCGGCTTCCTTGAGCCACTCAATGCGCTGTTCGTTGAGGCCGATGCCGGAGGTGATCAGGTTGGTGTAGTAGCCGAGCTTGTGGGCCTCGGCGACGAGGATTTCGAGATCGTTCCTCTGCAGCGGCTCGCCACCCGAGAAGCCGCACTGGACCGCGCCGATCTCGCGCGCCTCGCGCAGCACGCGCAGCCAGTCGGCGGTGGCAAGCTCGTCTTCGTGCTTGGCGAATTCGACCGGGTTGTAGCAGAACACGCAGTGGAGCGGGCAGCGATACGTAAGCTCTGCCAGCAGCCAGTGCGGTGGCCCGATTTGTGGCGGAACGATCCCAACGGGAGTTCCGTTCGCGGGATGTACCGAATCGTTCATACCCATTCCACCCAGCGTTGTTCCGCGGCGAGATCAAGAAACGCGCGCACATCGCGCTCGAGCCCAGCGGTCGAGAAGCGCTTTTCCAGGTCGGCGACGATCGCTTCCACCGGCGTCGTGCCGTCGCAACGGACCAGAATTTCGCCGGCGCTCGCGTTGAGCTTCACCATGCCTTCGGGATAGAGCAGCACGTGTGCTTCCTGCACGGGCTCCCATTGCAGGCGAAATCCGCGCCCGATGCGCGGCACTTTGCTGGTCGCGGACGGAGTGTCAGTTTTTGCCGGCATAGCCGAGTGCCATCGCATCGTTCATCGCCCACAGCACGTCGAGCTTGAACTTGAGGATGCCGAGCGCGCTTTCCTGCTCGGCGCGCGTCCGGAAATAATCGATCGTCACCGACAGCGCCTGCTCGACGTCGCGCCGCGCCTGGGTCAGCCGATTGCGGAAATATTGAAGGCCGGTCGTTTCGATCCACGGATAGTGCTCGGGCCAGTTGGCGAGACGCTCCTTATGGATCTTCGGTGCGAAAAGTTCGGTCAGCGACGAGCACACTGCTTCTTGCCACGGCGCCCGGCGCGCAAAATTCACGTACGCGTCGACCGCGAAACGCACGCCCGGAAGCACGTGTCGCAGATCCTCGACTTCTTCGCGTGACAGGCCGACCGCAATGGCAAGCTTCGTCCACGCCTCGATGCCTCCTGCGTCGTCGCCATGACCGTCGTGATCGAGAATGCGCTGGATCCACTCGCGGCGCATCGCTCGCGAAGGGCAATTCGAGAGGATCGCCGCGTCCTTCACCGGAATCGATATCTGGTAGTAGTAGCGGTTCGCGACCCATCCGCGGATCTGCTCGCGCGTCGCCTTGCCCTCGTTGAGCATGCGATTGAAGGGGTGGTGGATGTGATAGGCCGCGCCGCTCTCGCGCAGCTTCGCTTCGAACTCCTCGCGGTTCCACGCCGCGTTCGTTGCGAACATTTCCGTCACAGCGCGATCTCCATGCCATCGTGCGCGATCTCGACGTCCGCGGCGCGCACGTGCGCGTGCTCGGCGCTGTCTTCGTCGAGAATCGGATTGGTGTTGTTGATGTGGATGAGAACCTTGCGCGTGTTCGCCGGCACCCGCGCCAGCAGCGCGAGCATCCCGTCATCGCCGCTGAGCGGACGGTGGCCCATGTCGCGTGCGCGTTTTTTCGAGACGCCGAGCGCGACGAGCTCGTCGTCGCTCCAGCAGGTGCCGTCGACCAGCACGCAATCCGCGCG
>DASYJJ010000326.1:0-2863 GCA_035996605.1 Rhodanobacteraceae bacterium | reverse complement strand
GATGGATCCCGGCTTTCGCCGGGACGATGCAGCGTGCAATGCCCGCTCCCGTCGTCCCGGCGACAGCCGGGATCCATTTTTCTTCGATAGCCAGGCACGTCGGCGACGAAGCTGCATCGTCGCTGATAGAATACGGAGCTGTCACGACCGCCTCCGGCCATGATCGTCCTCGACGGGCAGCCCGCGCTGTCCGCATTCCGAATCGACCGACTGAACGCCGAATTGGCGCGCCATGCGCCCGGCTGTACCGTGCGCGCGGCGCACTACGTCTATTTCGTCGATGCCGACGCGGATGTCGCCGACATCGCGAAAATACGCGAGGTGATCGAAGCGAAACCGGGCGAACCGGCGCCCGCTGCGCTCTGGGTCGTGCCGCGTCTCGGCACGCGCTCGCCGTGGTCGAGCAAGGCGACCGATATTCTGCAAGGCTGCGGATTCCCGGTGCGGCGTATCGAACGCGGCATCGCGTTCGAGCTCGCGAACGCGCCGGCCTCGGGCAGTGTCGAGTGGCGCGGCGCAACGCGCGTCCTGCACGATCCGATGACGCAATCGGTGATCGATTCGCTCGCCGGCGTCGGCAATCTCTTCGACACCGGCGCTCCGGCACCTCTGGTCAGCATCGCGCTCGGCGCTGATCCTCAAGCGGCGCTGGCCGCGGCGAACACGCGCCTCGGGCTTGCGCTGGCGACGGACGAAATCGCGTATCTCGCCGAAAATTACGCGACGCTCGGCCGCGATCCAACCGATGCCGAGCTCATGATGTTCGCGCAGGCCAATTCGGAGCATTGCCGACACAAGATCTTCAACGCCGATTTCAGCGTCGACGGCATGAAGCAGGACAAGTCGCTGTTCGCGATGATCCGCAACACGCACGCGAAGTCGCCGGCGCACACGTTGTCGGCGTACAAGGACAACGCGGCGGTCATCGAAGGCAACGCCGCGTCGCGTTTGTACGCCGATCCCGAAGACGATCGCTACGTGGTGCATCGCGAAGAAGCGCCGTTCGCGATCAAGGTCGAGACGCACAATCATCCGACGGCGATCTCGCCGTTTCCCGGCGCGTCGACCGGCTCCGGCGGCGAGATACGCGACGAAGGAGCCACCGGCCGCGGTGGCAAACCGAAAGCCGGGCTCACCGGATTTTCCGTTTCCGACTTGCGCATTCCTGGCCTGGCACGTCCGTGGGAACGCGACCGCCCGCTGCCGCCGCGTTTCGCGAGCGCGTTCGAAATCATGCGCGACGGTCCGATCGGCGCCGCTTCGTTCAACAACGAATTCGGACGTCCGTGCTTGGGCGGCTATTTCCGCGCGTTCGAACAGGAAAGCGGCGCGGCCGGTGTTCGCCGCGGATACGACAAACCGATCATGATCGCGGGCGGCGTTGCGAATCTGCGCAGCCCCGATGTCGAGAAGCACACGCTGCAGGATGGCGATGCGGTGATCGTGCTCGGCGGCCCCGCGATGCTGATCGGGCTTGGCGGCGGCGCGGCCTCGTCGATGGCGGCGGGTTCGAGTTCCGAAGAACTCGATTTCGCCTCGGTGCAACGCGACAACCCGGAAATGCAGCGCCGCTGCCAGCAAGTCATCGACGCGTGCTGGGCGCGCGGCGCAGCGAATCCGATCGTGTCGGTGCACGATGTCGGCGCTGGCGGTCTTTCGAATGCGATTCCCGAGCTGCTCAACGATTCCGGCGTCGGCGGCCGTATCGATCTCGCGAAAATCCCGAGCGACGATCCGCATCTCTCGCCGATGCAGATCTGGTGCAACGAATCGCAGGAACGTTATGTGCTCGGCGTGCGGAGCGCCGATCTTGCGACGTTCGAATCATTGTGCGCGCGCGAACGCTGCCCGTTCGCGGTCGTCGGCACCGCGACCGTCGAGCGGCGACTCGTCGTGTCCGATCCGCGGCCTCAATCGAAAACCGCGGCGGTGATCGATCTTCCGCTGGATGTCCTGTTCGGCAAACCGCCGCGCATGCATCGCGATGCCAAGCACGTCAAGCGACGCGTTGATCTCGTCCCCGACATCGACGGCATCTCTGTCGGCGATGCGATCGATCGCGTGTTGCGCATGCCGGCGGTCGGAAGCAAGTCGTTCCTGATCACGATCGGCGATCGCACGGTCGGCGGACTCTGCTCGCGCGATCCGATGGTAGGCCCGTGGCAGGTTCCAGTCGCCGATTGCGCGGTCACGCTCACCGATTTCGATGGCTACGCCGGCGAGGCGATGGCGATGGGCGAGCGCACGCCGCTGGCGTTGCTCGACGCCGCTGCGTCGGCGCGCATGGCTGTCGGCGAAGCATTGACGAACCTCGCCGCGGCGGACGTTCAACTCGACGAAGTGCGCCTATCGGCAAACTGGATGGCCGCGGTCGGTCATCCCGGCGAGGATGCTGCGCTCTACGACGCCGTGCACGCCGTCGGGATGGAATTATGTCCGGCACTCGGCATTTCGATTCCGGTCGGCAAGGATTCGCTGTCGATGCAAGTGCGCTGGACCGAAGCGCCCTCGTCAAGTCCTGTGGACCGACATCTCCCGCAAGCGGGAGAAGGGGATTCGACGGGGTCTGCGGCCGCCGCTGTGCCTATGGATCAGCGTACCGTCGCACCGGTCTCGCTGATCGTGTCGGCGTTCGCGCGCACGCGCGATGCGCGGCGCGCGTTGACTCCGCAGCTTCAGATCGACCAAGGCGACAGCGAGCTCTGGCTCATCGATCTTGGCGCGGGTCAATCGCGACTCGGCGGGTCCACACTTCTGCAGGCGTTCAAGCGCGACGGCGGGCTCGCACCGGACCTCGACGACCCTGCACGGTTCAGTGCATTCTTCGCTGCGATCCAGCAGGCGAATGCGCAAGGACTCCTGC
>DASYJJ010000325.1:0-3101 GCA_035996605.1 Rhodanobacteraceae bacterium | reverse complement strand
GCGCCAGCCGACGCCGCGAATTGTTCCGCTACATCATCGCGATGGCCGGCGGTTTTGCATTCAATTACGGCGCGTACGCGGCCTGCGTCGCGATGTTCCAGCTCGTCCGCGAATGGCCCGCGATCGGTGTCGCGGCCGGCTCGGCTGCCGGCGCCGTAGTCAATTTCCTCACCTCGAAATACTGGATTTTCCGCGCTCCCAAAGGCAAGCGCGCCTGATCCCGCTCCGGCTCCCGCCGGACCTCTCGCAACCGCCGTCGAAAGCCGCGCTAAGTCCGTCAGAAATCAGGGAAATCCGGCGACTTTGCGGCGCCGGATATGGTATCATTTCGCATTCCCTTCGCGGGTCCGAAACGGCCACTCCGAGCCGTCGCGGAACGCGCCCCGAAACGAGCGTTTTCCAGGAAGAAAAGCCTGATGGCTGAGCTGGCCAGAGAAATCATTCGCGTCAATATCGAGGACGAAGTCCGGCAGAGCTATCTCGACTACGCAATGAGCGTGATCGTCGGACGTGCCCTGCCCGACGTTCGAGATGGATTGAAACCTGTGCACCGCCGCGTGCTGTTCGGCATGCAGGAATCCAACAACGTCTGGAACCGTCCGTACGTCAAATGCGCGCGCATCGTCGGCGAGGTGATGGGTAAATACCATCCGCACGGCGACTCCTCGATCTACGACACCTTGGTGCGCATGGCGCAGGATTTCTCGCTGCGCTATCCGCTCATCGATGGTCAGGGCAACTTCGGATCGATCGATGGCGACAACGCCGCGGCGATGCGCTACACCGAATGCCGTCTCGAGCGTCTGTCTTCCGAACTGCTGGCCGATCTGGACAAGGAAACGGTCGATTTCGTCCCGAACTACGATGAGAAGGAGCAGGAGCCGTCGGTGTTGCCGACGCGCCTGCCGAATCTTCTTGTCAACGGCTCTGCCGGCATCGCGGTCGGCATGGCGACGAATGTGCCGCCGCACAATCTCAGCGAAGTCGTCTCGGCGTGCATCGCGCTGATCGATGATCCGGAGCTCGGCTTCGATCAGCTGATGCACCTCGTGCCCGGCCCGGATTTTCCGACCGCGGGCATCATCAACGGCTCGGCCGGCATCGTCGAAGCCTACAAAACGGGCCGCGGCCGCATCCTCGTTCGCGCCAAGGCCGAGATCCAGACCGACGACAACGGTCGCGAGACGATCGTCGTCACCGAGATTCCGTATCAGGTCAACAAGGCGCGGCTGATCGAGAAGATCGCCGAACTGGTCAAGGAAAAGAAGCTCGAAGGCATCCAGTCCGACGGCCTGCGTGACGAATCGGACAAGGATGGTCTGCGCATCGTGATCGAGGTGCGCCGCGACACGGCGGCCGACGTGCTGCTCAACAATCTTTTCCAGCAGACGCAGCTGCAGGTCACGTTCGGCATCAACATGGTCGCGCTCGTCGACGGGCAGCCGCGCACGCTCGCGTTGCGCGAAATCCTCGACGCGTTCATCCGCCATCGTCGCGAAGTCGTCACGCGGCGCACGATCTTCGACGTGCGCAAAGCGCGCGCACGCGCCCACGTGCTTGAGGGCCTGACCGTCGCGCTGGCCAACATCGACGAGATGATCGAGCTGATCAAGACGTCGCCCAACACCGAGGAAGCGCGCGAGCGGATGCTCGCGCGTCGCTGGCAACCGGGCGTGGTCGGAGCGCTGCTGGCGGCGACTGGCGCCGAAGCGTCGCGGCCGGAGGACATGCCGGCCGACGCGGGCCTGCGTCCGGACGGTTACCAGCTGACCGAGGTCCAGGCGACGCAGATCCTCGAAATGCGCCTGAACCGCCTGACCGGTCTCGAACAGGAAAAACTGAGCGACGAGTACAAGGATCTGTTGACGATAATCGCCGGACTCATCGCGATCCTCGAGGATCCGGAAAAATTGCTCAAAGTCATCCGCGACGAGCTGATCGCGCTCAAGGAACAGTACGGCGATGCGCGCCGCACGGTGATCCAGTCGAGCCAGGAAGATCTCGATATTCTCGATCTGATCGCGCCCGAAGACGTCGTCGTCACGCTCTCGCATGCGGGATACGCGAAGCGCCAGCCGGTCAGCATCTACCGCGCGCAACGCCGCGGCGGCAAAGGCCGCTCCGCGACTGCGATGAAGGAAGAGGATTTCGTCGAGAAACTCTGGATCGCGAACACGCACGACACGCTCTTGACCTTTACCAGTGCCGGCCGCGTGTTCTGGCTCAAGGTGCATCAATTGCCGGATGCGGGTCCGAATGCGCGCGGCAAGCCGATCGTCAACCTGCTGCCGCTCGAGCCGGATGAGAAAGTCCAGGCCGTGCAGCCGGTGCGCGAATTCGCCGAGGATCGGTTCGTGTTCTTCGCGACGAGGAACGGCACCGTCAAGAAAACACCGTTGACGGAATTCGCGTTCCAGCTGCAGCGCGGCAAGATCGCGATCGGCCTCGACGAAGGCGACGCATTGGTCGACGTGCAGATCACCGACGGCACGCGCGACATCATGCTGTTCGCATCGAATGGCAAGGCGGTGCGCTTTGCCGAAGACGAAGTGCGCTCGATGGGCCGCACGGCGACCGGCGTGCGTGGCATGAGGCTCGCTTCGGGCGAGCACGTCGTGAGTCTTATCGTCGTCGACGGCGACGACGACGTCCTCACGGCAACCGAACGCGGCTTCGGCAAGCGCACTGAACTTGCCGACTACCCGCGCAAGGGCCGCGGCACTCAGGGTGTGATCGCGATCCAGTGCTCGGAACGAAACGGCGCGTTGATCGGCGCGGTGCAGCTCGGCGAAGCTCACGAGCTGATGCTGATTTCTAACCTCGGTACTCTCGTGCGCACGCGCGCAGCCGAAGTCGCGCGTGTCGGTCGCAACACGCAAGGCGTGACGTTGATCCGTTTGCCGGCCGAAGAAGCGCTCGTCGGTGTCGTGCGTGTCGACGCGTTGGGCGACGAGGGCAGCGAGCTCGACAGTGATGCGGTGGGAGCAAGCCCGAGTCCGACACCCGGGCCGCCAGCTGCCGAATAGCCTCTCCGTCGTCCCGGCGAAAGCCGGGACCCATTTTGCGTTTTCCCCGCAAGATCAAAGTGGTCCCGGCTTTCG
>DASYJJ010000324.1:0-3749 GCA_035996605.1 Rhodanobacteraceae bacterium | reverse complement strand
CGCCCGGAACACCGCCATCAGCGTCAAGAAGCCGCCGTACGAGCCGCCATAGACCGCAATCCGCCCCGGATCGGCGGAAGCGTGCTCCGCCAGCCACTTCTTACCGTCGAGTAAATCCTCCAGTTCCGGGTGGCCCATCTGCCGGTAGATCGCGGTGCGCCAGTCGCGGCCGTAGCCTTCGCTCGCACGGTAATCCATGTCGAGCACGACATAGCCGTGCTCGTTGAGCAGGTTGTGGAACATCTGCTCGCGAAAATAATACGGCCAGTAGTAATCGGTGTTCTGCGTGTAACCGGCGCCGTGCACGAACATCACGGCCGGATATTTCTTCGATGCGTCGAAATCCTTCGGTAGATAGAATTTCGCGTAGATCGGCTGCTTCGTATGCGTCGACGGAACCTCGACGATCTTGAGCTCGGGCCACGCGATCGCCTTGTATTCCGCCGAGCGCGTGTCGGTGAGATCGCGCGTATCGCCGCCATCCGCGTTCGCGAGCGCAAGCTGCGGCGGAACATACGCGCTCGAGCGCAGGATCGCGAGCTGTCGGCCATCCGGCGACAAGCGAAATTCCTGCATGCCCTTGATCGATGTCACGCGCTGCAATGCGCCGCCGCCTGTCGCGACGCGATACACGTCGTACGAAGTCGGCGCCTCGGCATTCGCGCGCAGGTAAAACCATTTCCCGTCCGATGAAACCGTGGGAGCCGAAACTTCGAACGTTCCCTTGGTGAGCGCAGTCGCTTTGCCGCCCGGCATCTTTGCGTAGAGCTCGGCGTAGCCGGTTTCTTCGGAGACGTACCACAGCGTCCGGTTGTCTTTCTCCCAGCCGAATTCGTTGAAGTTCCAGTTGATCCAAGCCGTATCGGTGAGCCGGTGCTGCGTCAGCAGCTTGTGCGCTCCGAAATCGACCGTCGCGATCCAGCGGTCCTTGTTGTCGATCGCGCGGATCTGGATCGCGAGCGAGCGTCCGTCGTCGCTCCATTCGACGCCGCCGCCGCCGCCGTCTTCGGCGCGCGAGACGATGCGGATCGCGCGCTCCTTGGGCTTGTCTGAATCCGCATCCTTCTTGCCTTTCTTGTCGTGCGCGTCGGCATCGACCTTTGCAGCCTTGTCTTCGGAACGCTTCGCTTTTTGATTCTCTTCTCGGATTGCTTTGAGAGGATCGTCGTGGATGCCCGGCAGATCTTCGGCGGCGAGCTTGTATTGCTCGTGCGCCGCAAGATCCAGCAACAGGATCGATTGCGGAGCGGGATCGTTGCGGCCGACGCGCGTGCGCTCGTCTTCCTGATCTTCGTAGCCCGATTCGGTGACGAAGTGCTGCAGCTTGCCGGCCTTGCCCTTGTCGTAGCTCTTGGGCGAAGTGAACACGAGCATCCAGCGCCCGTCCGGTCCGAGCGACGTGCCTTCAATCTTCACTTCATCGCCGACATAGAACGCTTTCGGCGCGCGGCCGGGATCGGCCTTGGCGAACGCTTCGTCGTTCTTCTTCGTCGCTTCGCGATCGTCCTTGATCTTGCGCAGTGTCGAGAAAAGGCGGAGCTGCAGCTCGCCGAGATCGTCGGGCTTCTTCGCGTCCGGATCTTTTTCGGTCTTCAGGATCGCGGCGGCGCCACCGACGCCAGCGGCGATGTCGTACACGTACCAGTCGTTGCCGCTGCGGTAATGAAGTGCCCGGCCGTCGGCGGAAAATTGCGGCGAGCTTTCCGCTTGCGGCGTGCGCGTAACCTGCGTCAGACGACCGCTGGCGACATCGCGGATGAACACATCGCCGTTGCGCACGAACGCGGCGTGCGCGTGCGCGCGATCGAATACCGGATCCGCTCCATCGGCTCCGACCATCGCTGCGGGATCGACGATCGTGTCCTGGTCATCGGCGAGCGCGATGCGGTGCAGATCGTGAATCTGCGAGCCCTTTTGTTTCAGGCTGTAGTAAATGCTCCGTCCGTCGACGCTCCAATACGGGTGCTGGACCGGCGATCCAATCCAGTCCGGATCGGCCATCGCCTGCTCGATCGTGATCGCGCGCGCAGGCGCGGATGCGAATACGAGCAGGCTGACGAAAGCAGCGAGCGGGGCGCGCAACATGGGTGTCTCCGGAAAGGCAAGCGCGCAGGATAACCGCAGGGCTGCGGCCCGGCCCCGGCCGAAAGTCAGGCGCCCGCCGCAAGAGCGAAACGATCAGCCCGGATCGAAACTGTTTGCAAAGATCCCATCCTGACGATCGACCCGGAGACTGTCGTTGAACGTGGTGTGGCCGCCGTAGGGGTCGTAAAGGCTCGGCGCGGTCGCCGTCACCCGGATCAGGTTCGTTCCTTGATTCAGCGGCACGCCAGCGATGGTCCAGGTCGATGTTCCACTCGCCGGACCGGCTGGACCGCCGAGCACATCCCAATCGACCGAATCGATGCCATAGCTTTCGTGATCCGCAACTCCGGCGAGATCGATCGCTGTCGCTCCCGTAGTCCAATCGGGCTCGGCCGTCGGAATTTCGATACGAACGACCGGCGGCGTGATCGTGCTGGGTGCGCCGCGCTGTTGCGAAACGATCCATGCAAACAGCAGCGGATGCGTGTAGGCGACCGGCCAGATGCCGTGTCCACCGGTGTCGTAGCGCGTATAGACGACATCGCCGCCGGCATCGCGGAGCGCAGCGACGAGATTGTCCGAGCCGGACACATCGACCGTGCCGTCGTCCGCCGCATGGAAGAACCAGAACGGAATCGCGGCGACCGTGTCCGCGGGATTCGTATCCCCGTTGCCGGACATCGGTACCGCCGCGGCGAAACGATCCGGCTCGGCCGTGACCGCGCTCCACGTGCCCATGCCGCCCATCGAGAGACCCGTGACGTAAACGCGGTCCGGATCGATGTTGTAGCTCGTAGAAATCTGATCGACGATGCCGATCGCGCTCGTCAGCGTCGCGCCGCTCCACCAGCCGTCCGTCGGACATTGCGGCGCGATCATGAAGATCGGTTGCAAGGCTAGGTTGCCGTCGTCGAGCAGGCGCATCGCGCCGTTCGCGTTGTTGTTGAGCTGCGCTTCGTTGTCGCTGCCGCGCTCGCCGGCGCCGTGCAGGAAGAGGATCAGCGGATACGCTTGCGATCCGTCGTAGCCCGACGGCACGAAGTAGCGATACGGCAGATTGCTGCCGTCGTCGGCGTTGCCGTAAAGGAACTGATCGCGCGTCGCGGCATGTGCGATCGTTGCGCCGAGCGCCAGCGCAAGCGCAGCGGAGGTGATTCTGTTGACGAACATGACAGGTTCCATCGCACGAGTTCCGGCCGCGCGACGCTAGCACGGCGATGCGAGGACATCCGTCGCGTGATCGCAAAAGCGTGGATCGCTTGGCAGATTCGAGAGATCGCGCGAATCTCTTCGAGGCGATCGCGCGAATCCGCGCGCATTCACCCAAACAGCGGTCGTTCCGGCAGAACCGGGACCCGGCGCCTTCGAGTAGGCGACAATACGGCATTGGATCCCGGCTTTTGCCGGGACGACGAGATGCCGTGCATTCCGCTTCGGAGAACTTGCGTTGACCCTGCCCACCGTCGAACTCGAGACCGCGCCAAAACCGGTTTGCTCGATCATCTGGCTGCACGGCCTCGGCGCCGACGGCAATGACTTCAAGCCGATCGTGCCTGAGCTCGTCGATCCCGCATGGCCGCCGCTGCGTTTCGTCTTTCCGCACGCGCCCGTGCGCGGCGTGACGATCAACGGCGGCATGCGCATGCGCGCGTGGTACGACATCC
>DASYJJ010000323.1:0-10252 GCA_035996605.1 Rhodanobacteraceae bacterium | reverse complement strand
GCAGCTCGATCACGCGCGCTTTGCGCGCATCGATTTCTTCGAGTGCGCGCAACGCCTGATCGAGCGCAAGCAGGTCGACACTCTGGGCGGGATCGGCAGGATCGACTGATGACAGCGTCACCTGCTCGCCACCGTCGCGCTTGCGCGCGCGCCGATGACGTTCGCGATCAACCAGCACTTCGCGCATCGCACGTGCGGCGATCGCGAAGAAGTGCACGCGGTCTTCGGAATTCGGCAGTGCACCGTTCGAGAGTTTCAGGTACGCCTCATGCACGAGCTCCGTCGGCATCAGCGTGTGCGAGCGACGGCCAGCGAGCTGGCGCCGCGCGATCGCCCGCAGCTGTTCATAAATCAGCGGCAGCAGTTTCGCGGCGGCATCGGCATCGCCCTGCCGCCATTGGCCCAGGAGCACGGTGATGGGCTGACTTTCCGAAGCCACCTCGATACTCCGCGCCGCGACGCCTGCAAACATGATAAGCCGACCACGCCGTTCATGCTCGCCGCTGAACGATCGTGGGCTATGTGTAATTCTGGTACGACTTTTCTTCGATCAATGTCGAACCCAGTTTCATGTTGATCGCGCGCTTGATCGCCGCGCGCTCGTCATTGCGAATGTAAACAGCGCGCGCGAGCTCGATGAACTCTGCGTCGAACTCCTTCGCCTTCTCCTTGCGCCGTATGTCGTCCTCGATGTCCCAGAGCGCTTCGTTGACCGCGCGCAAAGCCGTGCGCTCGGCGACGATGTCGATGCGGGAGGCCGGATCCGCGTACCAGGTCTCGTTCAAGAGATCGAGTTCACCGCGCACGTTGACGAGCTTGGCCGTGTCGCGGATGCGTTCGGACTTGATCTCGAGAATCGCGATCTTGTCGATCAATTCGCCGTAGGCGACGGGAACTGCGATCTGGCTCATGGCGCTAGCGTATCCAAGCCGCGTGACCGACGCCATCGGCGGCTCGACAGGCCGGTCGGCCGCATCAATCGACGAGGTGCTTGCGCATCGCGTAGCGCACCAGCTCGGCGCTGTTGCGCACGCCGAGCTTGCTCAGCACGCGGCCACGATGGTTCTCGGCGGTTTTCGTGCTGATCTCGAGCCGCTGCGCGATCTCCTTGATCGTGAGCCCGTCGACGACCAGATGAAGAACTTCGCGTTCTCGCGCGGACAGCGCGCCGTAGGGATCCGTCGGCATCTTCTGCGGGTGTTGCAGCTGTTCGGCCAGCACGCGAGTCGCATAGGGACCGAAATAGACGCCGCCGCCGGCGACCGTTCGGATTGCCTCCAAAAGCTCTGAGGTCGCCGCGTGCTTGATCAGATAGCCCGACGCGCCGGCACGCACGACTTGCAGCACGTACTCCTCTTCTTCGTGCATGGTCAGAACAAGAACGCGCAGGCGCGGAATCTCCGTGGTCATGCGCCGTACGACTTCTATGCCGCTCAGCCGAGGCATGGAAATATCCACGACGGCGATGTCGGGCTTCACCACGTGGGCCTGCTCGATCGCGCTGATGCCGTCGCCGGCTTCGGCCACGACGACGCAATCGCCGCTGGTGCGCAATGTCGTCACCAGCGCTTCGCGCAGCACGGTGTGATCATCTGCGATGAGGATGCGGATCATGCCGAAAGGCCAGCAGCCGGTGGGGAGAGCGGAAACTGCGCGGAAACATGGCAGCCCGCGTCGATCTGCGCATCCAGCCGCAACGCGCCGCCGAATAGTCGAACCCGGTCCCGCATTCCGCCGAGGCCGCTGCTGCGCCCTTCGCTTCCCGCCGCGAATGCCTTCTCGGGATCGCAGCCTCGACCATCGTCGCGGATCGACAGAGCGAGGAACGAGGCGCGTTGATGCAGCGCAATTTCCACCGTCTTCGCCTGCGCGTGCTTGGCGATATTGGAAAGGGATTCCTGCGTGACACGGAATACGAGTGTCGCAAGATCGCCATCCACGCTCGGAAAAGGCACATCGAAATCGAGACTCGCGGTGAGCCGGTGATCGTCGTGGAACGATCGCGCGAGCCAGCGCAACGCAGCTTCGAGTCCGAGATCGTCCAGGATCTGCGGACGCAGCAAACGCGAAAGCGCACGCGTTTCCTGCAAGGTCGTCTGTGCGACGGCGCGTGCGCGATCGAGCCGCTCGCGCGCTTCGTCCGGCCGCTCGACTATCGCAGCGGACGCTTGCGCAACAAGGTGAATGAGCGCGGTCAGGCTGTGGCCGACGCCGTCGTGGAGCTCACGCGCAAGGCGCCTGCGTTCGTCCTCCTGCACGCGCCAGACCGATCGCGCGAGGTGCTGGAAATAATTCTGCCCCTCTTGCAGTCGGTCGATCAGCTCGCGCTGCTGCTTGAGAACGCCGTCGAGCTTGCGCTCGAGTTCAGCGTGGTCCTTCGGCTCAGTGCGCATCGCCAAGCTCCCCTTGCAGGCGCTCGTCGATCTGCTTTTCGAGCGAGGCCTTCATCTGCGGCGGAGCATCCGCCAGAACCTGCGTGCGTGTGGAAACAGCAGCTGCCTTCGCCGCCGACGCGTCGGCGCCGCCGTCCGGCAACGCTCTCGCGCCGATGCCGTGCAGAATCGTCGCGTACACGTATCGGCCGGTGTCCTTGAGGAACGGCAGCGTCTCGCGGTATTCGTTCGCGGCATCGTTTTTTCGTCCGGCGCGGAGCGCAGCCGCGGCCTGGAGCTCCAGCAATTCCAGACGCAGCGGAACCTGGCCGAGCAACGTCGTCTCGCCATGCAGCGCGTTCAACAACGTATTCGCCTGCGTCATTTCGTTGGTCGCGAGGGCCTGCCGCGCACGCTCGATGCGGATCCGGAAATCCAGAACGCCGAGATGCGATTCGGCAGCGACTTTCGCCGCGGCGTCGAGTTTCGATCCGCCCACGGTGCGGTCGCCGCCGAGATATGCGCGCCGCGCGCCGGCGAGCAGAAACGCCGCACGTTGCTCGTTGGAAATTTCGCCGTCGGCCGGGATCGCGGCCAATGCGGCATCAACTGCTGCAGCGTCGCCCGTCGTGAGCGCGATCCTGGCCTTGATCAGATTCGCTTCGATCTGCCCGCGCCGATCCGAGCGGCGTTTGAATGCTTCCTCTGCGCGTGCGATATGCGTGGACGCGTCCGCGAAAGAACCTTCCAGCAGGGCGAGCTCGCTCAGATTCGTATGCGCGACCGCGGCTTCCTCGACGAGCTGGTTCGCGTCCGCCGTCGCGAGCGATGTCTCCATGCGTTCGCGCGCCGCGGCAAAGTGACCACGGGCGATGTCGAGCAGACCCAGATCCTGTGCGATGCCGATTTCGCGATTGCTGTCATCGAGCTGGTGATAGAGCGCGAGCGCTTGCTGCCAGAACGCGAACGCATCGTCGAAGCGGCCGATCTGATACGACGCGAATCCGACGTTGTTCAAACTCTCGGCAAGACTTGAAGGCTCGTCGAGCTGTTGCCGGATTGCCAGCGCCTCGCGATAGAGCGCCAATGCTTCCTTGAAATCGCCCTGCTCTTCGGCGACGACGCCGCGATTGTTGTAAAGGTCGGCGAGACTCGCGCGGTCACCCATTCCTTCGAGCAGCTGTTTGACCTTGTCGAGGTTGGCTTTGGCGCTTTCGCGATCCCCCTTCACGGCCTGGGCGATCGCGAGGTTACTCAACGACTTGACCATGCCGCGTTTGTCGCCGATCTTCTCGCGGATGTCGGCCGCACGCGTGTATTGTTCGATAGCGTAGTCGAGCTGGCCGAGGCGCTCGAATCCGATGCCTTGCGCGTTGCGCGTTTCGGCTTCCGAGGCGAGATCGCCGGCGCGGCTGTTGAGAACGAGCGCTCGAACCAGGTAATCCTCGACTGCCTGCTGCACCTGGCCCTGCACGATCGACGCGCGTCCGAGCAGGAACCACGCGCGCGCATCCTGATCATCGGTCTTGACGAAATCCTTCAGCAGCGCAATCGCCTGCGCGCCTTCGCCATCGGCTTCGAGCGCTTTGGCGTTTTGCAGCACGAGTTCCGGGTCGTGCGGAAAATCCTTGATCGCCTGCGCGAGTTCAGTGGGCTTCGTGTTGTTTTCCTTCGACGCCGCTTCGGAGCGCGCACGCAGCGTGCCCGCCGCCGGGCTTTGATCCTGCGCGAAGGTTTTCAGCGCCGTATCGCGCGTGTTCTGGGCCGGCAGGTCCTGGTGCGCCTGCTCTTCGGCGTCGAGCAGATTCAGGGTTATCAGTGCACTCGGCGGCGGTGCGTTCGCAGCCGCAGAAAGCTCCTTCGCGGCCTGTTCCGGTTCGTGCTGATCGAGCGCGACGAGACCGCGGCCGAACGCGGCGAGATCCGATGGCGCGATGGGTGGCGGGGCCGGCAGACGTACGCCTTCGCCGCGCAACGAGTCCGCCAATGTTTTCGTGTACGACGCGAAAATGCCTGCTGCGTCCGCGCCTTTCACGGCCAGGCTTCGTGGCGTTGCCGGGCCGTCCGCATTTGTCCACACGAGATCGAATTCGAGGCCGTTGCCGTCGTGCTTGAGACTACCGACGAGCGAGCGATTGGCGCCGGCGGCATTGACGATGCCAGGCATGAGTTTCGCCAACGCATCGCCGCTCACGCCGGGCGCCGTGCGCGCAACTGCGTCGTGCACGCGATCGCGCGAAACGACGGCGAGGTTCGGATCCGTACGTAGCCACTCGTGCACGTGCGCTTCGAGCGCGCGCGCGAGTGCGCCGAGATCGGCATCGCCATCGGGTGCGGCGAACGGCATCACCGCGACGCGCGGAGTCGCCGGAATCACCGGAGCGATCAGCTGGCGCAGCGGCAGCGGATGACGCCAGAGATATGTCCCGACACTTGCGATGGCGACGAGTGCCAACACGACGAGGAAGATCGCACGGCGGTTCAACGGCGGACGCGGAACGCGCTTGGTTTCCATCGCGCGCAATACGTCCTTCGCGCTGGCGAAGCGATGTCCCGGATTGATCTTCAGGAGCCGATCGCTCAACGCATGCAACCAGCGCGGCAGGTCCGGGCGCGCTCGCGCAAGCGAAGGCGGTGCGCGCACGATGCGCTGAATCACCGTTTCCGCGGGCGTTCCTCCGGCGAAAGGCAGCGTGCCGGTCAGCATTTCGAAGAGAATCAAACCGGCCGTGTAGAGATCGCTGCGCGCATCGGCCACTTCGCCGCGCGCTTGCTCCGGCGAAAGATATTCCGGCGTGCCGACGATGACGCCGCTCTGCGTCACGCCGGTCGCGCCGAGGCTGCGCGCGACGCCGAAGTCGGTGATGTACGCGTGGCCGCCGGCATCGAGCAGCACGTTCGCGGGTTTCAGATCGCGATGGATCACGCCGCGTTGGTGCGCCGCCGAAAGACCATCGAAGAGTCCGCGGGTGATCGAAAGAGCGCCGTCGAGCGGAATCTTGCCGACCCGGTCGCGGTAGCCTTCGAGCGATTCGCCGTCGATGAAATCCATGCTGATGAACCAGCGGCCATCGTGCTCGGCGATGTCGTGAATGCGCACGACATGCGGACTCGAAACCTGGCGCGCGAGCAGAAGCTCGCTGCGGAACCGCTCGAACGCACCGGGTCGGCGCGCGAGCTCGGGACGCAGCAACTTGATGGCGACGTCGATGTCGAGCGAAAGATCGCGTGCGCGATAGACGACGCCCATGCCGCCAATACCGAGCAGCGACACGATGCGGAAGCGGCCGCCAAGCAGATCGCCCGGGTGCAGCTCGCTGCTGGCGGTGAGGCCGGTGAGCGTGGCCGCGCCGGACGACGTGGCAGGCGCCTGCACCGCGGCATCATGGGTCATGGGCCCACGATAGCGCGTAAGCGTCCGATCGGACAGGCGGAGCCGTCTCGGTCCGGCGAATTGGAGAGGGCCGCTGCGACAGGCATGCTGCAATCGGCCTGTTGCGATCGGCCTGTTGCGATTGGCCAATTTCAATCGCGCGGCGGTCAGCCTTGCGCGGGCGGCGCCGAAGGGCGCAGGTCGTTCCACAGCGGCGCTCGAACGCCGGCGTCGGCCGCCAAGCGCACCGCGTCGGCGACATCGGTTTCGAGACGCGCCGCTTCGAATGCGGCAGCGGCATGGCGGGCGACGTTTTCGATGAGCTCCAGATCGAGCTCGGTCACCGGCGGCCCGGGCTTGCGGCTGTCCGCGTAGATCGCACCGATGGATCGGCCGGACAGTTGCAACGGAATACACACGAGCCCGCGGATACCGCCCAGGCGCACGCTCGGCCGGACGCCGAGCCACGGTGATTCGGCGGCGTCGCAGCAAACGACGCTGTTACCTTCGGCGAGCGCGCGTTCAACCGCCGCCGCGCTGCCGGCAAACTGGGTGTTGGCGATATCGTCGACGGCAAAGCCGCGGCTCGCACGGACACGCAGGTTTTCACCGGTGTCGGAATAGAGGACGAATCCGCGTTCGAGGCCAGCGAGTTCGAGCACGACATCGAGTGTCTGCGGAATCAAGGCGCGGATGCCGAGACTTGGTACGAGCTGTTGTGAGAGCGCGCGCGAAGTCGCGCGGCGCGTTGCGCCTTCCACGCGGTGCCGTTCGGCTGCGGCATGGTCGATCAACTCGAACCAGCAGTAGACATCGCCGATCGAAAACCAGCTCGACTTGCCGAAGTCCGCACGCAGCGAAATGTGGCCGTCCACACGAAGCCCGTTCTTGCTGCCGGTATCGCGCAGCGACCAACCCTCGCCTGTGCCGAGCAATTCGGCATGGAAGCGCGAGATGGACCAATGATCGACGCGCACTTCGCATTCGGCGCTGCGGCCGATGCGATAGAGGGTGTCGTCCTCGAGCAAGCGGACGAGTGCCGCGGAATCGGGCACGTAGGCGTTAAATCGGGCTGGCATGACGGCTAGGGGTTTGCGGTTCCGCCGAGCATGCGCGTCATGCTGAAACGTAACGTGTCTGCGAGCTCGTCCATCTCGCCCGCGTCGTTGATCAAGTTGCGTTCGGCCGTCCACACGTTCGCGATATTGGTGCCGGCGTTTTCGTCGATGACGCCGATGAGCTCGTCCAGCGTTGAAATGGCGCCGACCAGATCGACGACCAGCAGCGCGTCCACCTGCGCGAGAAGATTGAGCAGGTCCAGGCGCAAGCCATCGCTGAGGGCCGCAGCCAGAATGCGTGCGTTCAGAGCCAGCAACTTCTGCGTGGTCACCAGCAGAGGTCCGGTCAGAAGCGTGTAGCGCGGATCGCTCGCGACCACGAACTGCGAGAAAGCGCCTCCACGGCCGCGCACGCGAACGCTGCCGGGCAAGACGTCGTTGGTGACGTCGTGAAAATAGCCGTCGACCGGCGCCTTGAACAAGCGATAGAGACTGCCCTGCTCGTACACCAGGTCGTGCGTATGGACGTCGAACTGATAAGTATTGAGGAAGGAAAAGTCGACGGGATGACCTTGGCCCTTCATCGGGCTGATGGCGTACATCATCGGAACATCAAGCGGTTCGACCGTGACCAGGACCGGAAAATCGGGATCGACCAGCGGACACACGCCGAGGATGCAATTTGCGCCATTCTGTCCGGCGAGGCGAGCGTCCATTTCCACGGGATCGATGACCTCCGCGGTCAAATTGAGGTTGCGCGCGGTAAGGTGCTGAGGCGTATCGAAGACGATGGTGACGTCGGCGTCGTATGTCACACCGTTACCACCAGTGAGCGAAATGGTCGCGAAGGCGGTGTTACCGCTTACGGTCACAACCACCTGCGCGGAGGCAGCCGTCGCCAGCGCGAGGCAAAGAATGCCCGCGAGAGCTGACCACGACCATTGCCACCAACGACCCTTCATAAAAATCCCCCTAGTCCGCGCATCCTGCGCAGCACGAACCATGCCGCCCGGCAGGAAGGGTCGTTCCAAGACTGTTTGCGAAATGTGAACGCATTGTCCTTTGAGGGATTTTCCCTAGGACAGGCGGGGGGATACGAATTACGCGATGGACCCCGCCGTGCACGGAATCGGGGTCCACACGAGGCTTCGATGAATGACGGCACGTGCGTTCGGTGCTAGCGTCGCGGTTCGACGAAGAGCCTCGTTGACCCGCGATGATCCCACCTCTGGTGCTCGCTGTGCTGATGTTGGCAGCGCCTCCGATTCATGGCGATGCTCGCTTGCGCACGCTGTCGCCGCCCGATGCGATGGACCGTCCGGACCCCGCGCAGGTCGACCGGATTCGGACGATCCTCGCCGAGCGCGCCGCGGCTCTCGCACAGAACCAGCAATCTGCACCCGCAACCGACGCAGATCTTCAATGGCCATTGCAGCCGGCACCGGACTTCACTCCTTTTGGCTATCACGGAACCGGATTTTTCGTCGATCATGATCCGCGTTTTCCGAACCTGATCGAGGACTACACGTGCGGCGAGCGCACCTACGATCTTGATTCCGGCTACAACCACGCCGGCACGGACTATTACTTGTGGCCGTATCCGTGGCTCATGATGGATGACGAATCGATCGAAATCGTCGCCGCGGCACCCGGCGTGATCGCCGAAAAGATCGACGGCAATTTCGATCGCGATTGCGCGATCGCGGGCAACGGCGGATTCAACGCCGTCTTCGTGCAACAGGACGACGGCTTCACAGCCTGGTATCTGCACATGAAAAACGGCTCGCCGACGACGAAAACGGTCGGCGCGCGCGTCGCCGCCGGCGAATTTCTTGGCCTTGTGGGAAGCTCAGGACCTTCGAATCTTCCTCACCTTCATTTCGAACTGCACGACGACGCCGGAAATGTCGTCGATCCGTTGCATGGCGAATGCAACTCGGCTCCGGATCGATGGATCGTTCCGCAGCCGTACGAATCGCCGCGCATCGATACGCTCAGCACGCATTCCGCAGAACCCACCTTCGTGACCTGTGGCGTCGAGAATGGCCAGCCTGTGCATGAAGATCCGCATTTCGACGACAGCTTCGCGCCTGGCGATACGCTTTGGGCGTTCGCCTCGTACAGCGACCAGCGCAACGGCGAAGTCACGCACTTCAGCGTGCTCCAACCGAACGGCGACATCCTGACGAGCTGGGATTTCGACCTTGCCAGCCAAAACCTGCCGCACCCGTTCTATTCCGGAACCGGCTTCGACTGGAGCGTCACGCTCCCGATCGACGCGATGCCCGGCGCGTGGCTGTTGCAGGCGGAATTCTCCAATCTTATCTATCAGCACGCGTTCGAAGTCGAAGGCACTTCAACCCGTCCGCCGCCGAGTCACAGCAGACATGCGCGTCCTTCGCGCCCGCCGTCCTCTAGCGAGCGCCCTGCCACGTCGCCCTGAGCGGATGGGCCTCGGTGTTGAACGTCACCGCATCGAAATCGATCGCCTGCGGTGCGAACAGCAGGTAGTAGTACTTGAACGTCTCGGCAAAGACGAAACTCTCCATGCGGTCCTTCTTCGCCTTCGTGACGACATCCGAGAGCGCCGCATATCCCCTACCCGTGCGGCAATACCTGACGAAGTCGCGGAACATTGTCTTCCCCATCGCAAGGTATTTGGCGTCGCCGGTATAGTGATAGAGGTAATACGTCGATTCGACGATTTCCGGACGAAGTGCGTAGCCCGGAAAGGCGATCTTTCCCGATCGGTAGTCGAGCACTTCCGGTTCGATCCCGTTGCGTTGCCACATGCCGAACGACGAATCCTGCAACCGGGCTGCGCGCGGAATGTCTCCCGACAACGCCAGCAGTGCGGGAAAGAATGCATCGAGCGCGCCGTAGTAGGTGTGCGTGCGCTTGCCGGTGCGCATATCCGCATATCCGTACCAGAGCGCACCGTCGACATCGTCTGCAAGGTATCGGTTCGCTGCCGTGATCGACGGCTTCCACATCGCATGGCAATCCTCATCGCCGAAAAGGCGCCAGCATTTCCACAAATATTCGTAGTAGGAGTCGATGCCGCCGGAAACATGCGATTCGGTATCGAGCCACTTGCCCGTCTCTACGTCGATACTCGAACCGACGAGATCGATCGGCGAACGGCGCTTCCATGTTTCGACCAGGGCGCGCTTGGCCTTCGCGTAGAACTCCGGTTTGCCGCTCAATTTCGACAGCGTGCCGAACTCAAGCAGCAGAGTGCCGGTTTCCGCGGGATTCGTTTCCTTGCCGCGCGTCTTGCCGGTATGCAGATTCACTTCGACGTAGGGCAGACCGGTCGGCGAATCGAACACCGGCAGCAGGCGTCGGCCGAGATCCTCGGCCTTGCGCAAGAGACGCTCGTCACCGGTCAGCTGATAGCTCGACAGCAGCCCGCCAAGCAGACGGATCGTGATCTCGAAATTCTTGAC
>DASYJJ010000322.1:0-3918 GCA_035996605.1 Rhodanobacteraceae bacterium | reverse complement strand
CATCGCGGGTGCGCGCGGCTGGCTCAACAGCGAGCTTGAGCGAGCGATTGCGCCGCTTGAACGTGCGGGCAAGGCTCGACGTCTGGGCTACGTCGATGAGCGCGAACTGCCGCTGATTTACGCGGGTGCGCATGCATTCGCATTTCCTTCACTTTATGAAGGGTTTGGTCTGCCGGTGCTGGAGGCGATGGCGAGCGGCGTGCCGGTGCTGACCTCGAACGTGTCCTCGCTGCCCGAAATCGCCGGTGATGCGGCCCTGACCGTCGATCCGCGCGACGAAACTGCGGTGGCTGAAGGCCTTGAACGGCTTCTCGCGGATTCGTCGTGGCGAAGCATCGCTTCGGCGCGCGGCATCGCGCGCGCGCGCGAATTTCCGTGGTCGCGATGTGTCGAATCGACGGTCGACGCGTATCGCGCAGTGTCAGGTACGTGAATGCGTTCATTGAGCGATGACTCACGCGGCGCTAGGCTCGGGATTCCTGTGAAGGAGATTGCGATGATGGAACGTCGGTTTGACCGCTTCGTGCGGTTCGGCATTGCGCTCGCTTTCGCTGCGCACGCCGTCGCGGCAGCCGCACAGGCGCCGCCAATACAACCGCCGCCGACGCCCCCGCCGCCCACAATGTCGGCTGCTGCCGAAAGCATCTACGCGTCCGCAAGACCGGGACTCCTGCAGATTCGCACGCTGGTCGAGGCCGCGGGCAGGCAATCGTCGATCGGCTCAGGTTTTCTCGTCAGCGCGGACGGGCTCGCGGTCACCAACTATCACGTTGTTTCGCAGTACGCGCTCGAGCCGAAAACCTACCGCCTCGAATTTGCGCGCCCGGACGGAACGCAAGGCGCGCTCAAATTGCTTGCGATCGACGTTGCCAACGACCTCGCGATCGTTCGGCTCGAAGGCGCCAACTTGCCGCATCTGAGTTTCGACGATGCCGCGCTCGCCAACACTTCGCCGCGCGGCGAAAGACTCTACGCGATGGGCAATCCGCTCGACCTCGGATTCACGATCGTCGAAGGCACCTACAACGGTTTCGTCGAGAAAAGCTACAACCCGCGTATCCATTTCACCGGCGCGATCAACCCCGGCATGAGCGGAGGCCCTGCCGTCACCGCAGCGGGAAATGTCGCCGGCATCAATGTCGCCAAGCGGCTCGATGGTGAGCTGGTGAGTTTCCTCGTGCCGGCCGGCAAGGCGGCGGCGCTGCTCGCGCGCGCGCAGACCGACGCGCCGCTCGATCTTTCGCATGCGCGCGACGAGATGGATCGACAGCTTCTGGCCTGGCAGGCGGATTTCTATCACGCGCTCGGCGAGCAGGGTTTCCGCTCTGCCGCGCTGGGTCCGTATCAGGCGCCCGAAAGCGCGGCGCCGTGGTTCAACTGCTGGGCGCGAACGAACGCGGATCAGACGCCCAAGCCGCGTGCACAGCTCGATTCGACCAGCTGCAGTTCGCAGAGCTCGCTTTTCATCGCCGAGGACATCGAAACCGGCCGTGCCGAGCTTTCGCATGCCTACGTGCGCAGCGTCGATCTCAATCCTTTCCAGTTCGCCGCGTTCGTGTCGCAGTATTACGGCGCGGCCGGCATGATCCGCTCCTGGTCGCGCAAGCGGCTGACGCAGCCGGAATGTCACGAGGATTTCGTCGAGCACGGCGAGGGCCCCGCCGGACCGGTCTTGCGCACGGTGTGGTGCGCGCGTGCATATCGCGATTTCGCCGGCATCTACGATGTCGCCATCACGACGGTGACCCAGGATCGCGAGAAAGAGGCGCTGGTCTCGCGTCTTTCGATGCAAGGCGTGAGTTACGACAACGCGGTCACGCTGGCGCAGCGCTTCGTGGGAGAAATCGCATGGGCGAAGTGATGACATCGCCGCATGCCGAGAATGCGATCTGGGTCGAGATCCTGTCGCGCCTGCACGATGTGGCGACGCGCTACCGTTGCGCCGTGCTGCCGATCACGGTGGGTCGCGCCTACGACAACGACATCGTGGTCGACGATCCACACGTCGCCGCGCACCATTTGCGCATCCACCGCGCCGATGACGGCACGCTGATGGTCGAGGATCTCGGCAGCCTCAACGGACTTTATGTCGACCGCGAGCGTGAGCGGCGTACCGAAGTTGCGCTCGACGCGGAACACGACCTGCGCATCGGAGCGACCATTCTTCGCGTACGTTCGACGGCGCACGAAGTGCCGGCTGAGCTGCCGATGGTGCGCGGCTTGCCGTATTGGCCCGCGGCCATCGCGTGCATCGTCGGCGTGTTCGCGCTCGCGGCGCTCGATCTATGGCTGAGCGAAACCGGCGAGCCGAAGGCGATCCGCTATTTCACACCGCTCCTGATTCTCACGGTCGTCGTGTGTGTCTGGACGACGGGCTGGAGCGTGCTGACTCGAGTGTTCACGGGGCATGCACGGTTCGGGCTGCATTTCCTTGTCGTTGCCGCGGGTCTGCTTGCGTATTCGATCTACGATCAGGTGGCCGAGATCGGTGCATTCGCGTGGTCGTGGACCTCGCTCGCGACGACATCGTATGTCATCGCATGGCTCCTGCTCGGCGCGATCTGTTTCGCGCATCTCGTGGCGATCAATCGCGCTCGGCGTCCGCTCAAGATTGCAATCGCGTGCATCCTCGCCGCGGCGGGAATCGCGATGCAGACGTTGAAGCAGCGCGAGTACCGCTCGACGTACGGACAGCCGACGACATTGAACCGGCTCGAGCCGCCGGCGCTGCGCTTGGTCGCCCCGCAGCACGATGCTGCATTCTTTACGGACAGCACGGCGCTTCGTACGACTCTCGACAAAGCACGCACGGTAGAGCCCGAGAGCGGAGACGCATCCGGCGAGAACGATTCGGACGACTGATCGATTGGCCTGAGTCGATCGGTCCGGTTCAATCGGTCCAATTCAATTGGCCCGATTCAATCGGCGAATCAGCGGTAGAGAATCAATCCGAGTGTCACGAGCCAGCCCGAGACCGACAGCAGCAGAATGGGATCGCTCACCGCGAGCGCACTTGGATCGCTGCCCGCGCCATCGCGCAGCGCGAGCTTGAGATAGCGGCCGACACCGAGCGCGACCCAGGGCGTCGAGAAAACGAGCGGATGATGGCCGTGTCGCGCCAGCACCGAGGGCGATAGCGTGTAGAGGACGTACGCCGTGAACGTTGCCGCGGCGATCGCGATCAGAATGCGCTCCAGCGTCGTGCGGTCGTAGCGCAAACCCGCGCCTTCGGCCAGCGCATTGACGAAATCACCGTGCCGCTTGCCGAGTGCGAGCATCAGCGCAAGCAGAAAACCGAGTGCGACGATCCATGGCGTCAGCGGCACGTCGGCGCCGATGCCGCCGGCAACGATGCGCAGCACGAAACCCATCGCGATCACGAAAGCACCAAGATACGCGACGTGCTTCAGTGCGAGCGAATACGCGGCCTGGAGCAGGAGGTAGCCGGCGAGCGTCGCGACGAGCGCAATTCCGCCGGCGACTGCACCGAGTGCAAGGCCGAGGACGCAAAGCGCGACGGCGAACGCCAGAGCGGTCGCGGGTTTGACCGCACCACTCGCGATCGGACGGTCACGCTTAATCGGATGCCGTCGATCACGCTCGACATCGACAATGTCGTTGCCCGCATAGACCGCCGACGATAATAGGCAGAACGCGACGGTCGCGAAAAACGCGCCGCGCAAGGCCGGCAGATCGCCCGCAGCCTGCGCAAAGATCAACGGCAACAGCACGAAACCGTTTTTGATCCACTGTTCCGGACGCGCCAGCTGGAAGAGGGCGCGCACGGAAATCAGCGCGCTCCGCTCGCAGCCTGCGCCGCGGTCGCGGCGCGTTTTTCGGCAGCGGATACACGTGCCTTGTCCGTATCGTCGAAATCGGATTGCACGATGGTGTCGGCATGTGGCACGGGCGGTTTGT
>DASYJJ010000321.1:0-7090 GCA_035996605.1 Rhodanobacteraceae bacterium | reverse complement strand
TCGACGCCTTGCCATTCGCCAGAGTGACAACTCCCAGATTTGCCGGACCCGTCGCGAGCACGATGTCGCTGGACTTATCGCTCCCGACCGTGTTCCTGCCCTCCTTCAACCAGTGCAGGCCGATCAGGGTCAGCCAGCCGTTCGGTGCCTTCAGGCGCTCGACGCGCTGCGCACGCCACTGCTCGATCTGGCTTTCATAGGAGACCGGCTTGGATTCCTCGACTTTGGCGGACATCAGCTGGACTCCGGCGACGCTCGCAGCCAGCAGCAGACTCAGTTTCAACATGGCGTTTCCCTTTGTTGTGTTCTCACGATTTGTCGTGCCCTTCTCCCAATCGCGGGGGAAGTTGGAGTGAGGCGAGTTGGCAAGACCACCCCGAGGGTCCTCATCGGCCTTCGGGGAAATTCAACGCCCGCGCAGAAAAAAGCGGTCCAGCTCGTCCATGCCGAGCTGTACCCAGGTCGGACGCCCATGATTGCATTGTCCGGACCGTTCGGTCGCTTCCATTTCGCGCAGCAGCGCATTCATTTCTGGAATGCTGAGACGCCGGTGCGCGCGTACGGAGCCGTGGCAGGCCATCGTCGCCAGCAATTCGTTGGTGTTTTCCTCGATGCGCCGCGTCTCGCCGTGCACGGCGAGATCCGCGACGACATCGCGCACCAGACCGGCGACATCCGCGCCATCGAGCAGCACTGGAACCCGACGCACGGTCACGCTCTGCGGACCCGAACGCGCCACGTCGAAACCGATATCGGTGAAACGATCGGCGTGTTCCTCGACCGCCGATGCCTCGCGCTCGCTGACCGCAAGCGTCAGCGGCACCAGCAGCAGTTGCGAGCGGATGCCCTCGCCGTCCTGCGCGCTCTTGAGACGCTCGTAAGTGATGCGCTCATGGGCGGCGTGCATATCGACGAGTACCAGACCGTGCGCGTTTTCCGCAAGCACGAACACGCCGTGAAGTTGTGCGAGCGCGTAGCCGAGCGGCGGACTGTCGCCGGTATTTGGCAGCGCGCCAGGCGCGAGCGAGCCGCCATTCACGGGGCTGGTTTCACCGCCGAGCAGCGCGGCATAGGAAGCAAGCGGCTCGCGCACCGCGAACCCGAGTGAATCCTGGCGCTGCACCGAGTACGAACGCAGAGGCATATGCGCATGCCCGGCATGCGGAGAACCCTGCGGGCCTGCGCCGTCACCCGAGTGCATCGGCGACACATCGACGCGACCACCCGCGCGGGTCTCGGCCAGCACATCGTTGAGCGTGCGATAGATGAAGTCGTGCACGAGCCGACCTTCGCGGAAACGTACTTCGTGTTTCGCGGGATGCACGTTGACATCGACCAGCGCGGGATCGAGTTCGAGAAACAGCACGAACGCCGGATGGCGGCCGTGGAAAAGCACGTCCGCGTAAGCCTGACGCACAGCATGTGCAACAAGCCGATCGCGCACCGAGCGTCCATTGACGTGGAAATACTGCTGGTCCGCTTGCGCGCGCGATGCGATTGGAAGGCCTACCCAACCGTGAAGCCTGAGACCGGCCGCCACGTGCTCGATTGTCAGACTTCGTGCAACGAATTCTTCGCCGAACACGTCGGCGACGCGGCGCGCGCGATCGGCATCGTCGTTCGTCGTCTTCAGAATGCGCGCCGGCTTTCCGTTGTGACCGAGCCGGAACTCGATCGACGGGCGCGCCAGCGCGATGGCCTTTACGAGCTCGTCGATGTGTCCGAATTCGGTGCGTTCGGCACGCAGGAATTTGCGCCTCGCCGGTACGTTGTAGAAAAGATCGCGCACCTCGACCTGCGTGCCGCGCGCGCTCTGCGCCGGCGAAGCGGCGCGTGGTTTGCCGCCGTCGACTTCGATGCGCCACCCGGAATCGGCATCGCCGCGGCGTGACGTCAGCGCGAAGCGCGACACCGACGCGATCGACGGCAATGCCTCGCCGCGAAAGCCGAGCGTTCCGACGCGCTCCAGATCCTCGAACGTCGCGATCTTGCTCGTCGCATGCGCCGAAACCGCGAGCGGAAGATCATCGGACTCGATACCCCCGCCGTCGTCGCGCACGCGGATCAGCCGCGCGCCGCCGGCTTCGATATCGATCTCGATGCGCCGCGCGCCCGCATCGAGACTGTTCTCGATCAGCTCCTTCACAACCGATGCGGGTCGCTCGATGACCTCGCCGGCGGCGATCTGGTTGACTAGCTCGGGAGACAGCGGATGGATGCGCGACATGGGCGAACGGCGAAGCGGAAACCCATGATAGCCGACGCCGCGGACCCCGCGGCGTCCCGCGAAAGCGCGTTCGGAGCGCTGCGAGGATCAGCCCGACGGAATCTGCAGCACCTCGCCGGGCCGAACGCGATCTTCGGCAAGCCCGTTCGCTTCGCGCAGCTCGGCGATCGAAAGTCCGTGGTGGGCGGCAATCGTGCGCAAGGTGTCGCCGTGATTGACCACATAACGCGAAGTTGCGGGCGCATGCTTGCGCGGCGGAGGGTCGATGTTGGCCGCAAACCAGCTGCCCGGTGGCGGCGAAGCGTGGAAATACCCGCCGACGCCATCGAGGATCGCCGACGCGAGCTGTTCGCGATGCGCCGGATCCTTCAGCTTTGCCTCTTCGGCCGGATTCGAGATGAACGCGGTTTCGACCAGGATCGAAGGCACGTCCGGCGAGCGCAGCACGACGAAGTTGGCGCGCTCGACGTAGCCGCGGTGCGTCGGGCCGATCTTGCGCAATGCAGTCAGGACTTGTTCGGCGACCGAATTGCTGGCGCCCATCGTCGCGCCCTGCGAGAGATCAAGCAGCACGGCGGCGAGCGTGTCGTCCTTGTCGTCCAGCGAGACGCCGCCGACGAGATCCGCGCGGTTTTCACGATCGGCCAGCCAGCGCGACGCTTCGTTCGTCGCGCCGCGCGGCGAGAGCACCCACACCGACGATCCGCGCGCGTCGCTGGTCTTGAAAGCGTCGGCATGAATCGAAACGAACAGGTCGGCCTTTTCCTCGCGCGCTTTCAAGTAGCGTTTTTCGAGCGGAATGAAGTAGTCGCCATCGCGCGTCAGCACGGCGCTCATGCCGGGCGTCTTGTCGATCTGTTTCTTGAGCTGGCGCGCGACTGCAAGCGTGATGTCTTTCTCGCGCGCGCCGGTCGATCCGGTCGCGCCGGGATCATCACCACCGTGTCCCGCGTCCACTGCGACGATCACGTCGCGCGGCTTGCCGGGCACGGCTTCGGCAACGCTCTTCACGGGTTTGGGCTTTTCCGTGGCGGGATAAAGATCGAGCACCAGGCGATAGCCGAACTTGTCGGCCGGCGGCAGCAGGAAACTCTTGGGACGCACGCCTTCGTCGAGATCGAACACGACACGCGCGTCGCTCTTGCCCTGCTTGCCGGCGCGAATGCCTTTCAGCAGACCCTTCGCGCCCGGCGCACCGAAGCTATCGGCGAAGGTGCTTTCGTGAATATCGAGCACGATGCGATCGGGCTTGGCGAGCTCGAAGAGTTTGTAGTCGGCGGGGCCGGAAACATCGAAAACCGCGCGTGTGTATTCGGGGCCTGCCCACACGCGAAGGTTCTGGATTTCAGCCGCGCGCGCCGGTACGACTGCCGCCAGCAACGTGGCCGCAGCGCACACGATCCGTCCGACTGGCCCTGGAACTCCCCGCATGGCCGCCATTCAACCCTAAATCGGTCCCAATTTTCAAGTTTTTTCCTTTGAAAATCCGAAGGCTGGCGGCTATTCATGAAATTTACCTGAGGAATATGACCCAGCAATGGCACCCCGACGGAGTCAACAGCCTCCTATCCAACGGTCTTGGCGTCGCCTCGCATGGCAGCGAGGAAACGTTGGCCTCGGGCAGAAAGAGCTTCGGCAACGACCCCGCGCCTCTCGCCGGCATGCCTGAGGTGCAGCACCAAATCCGCGGTCGGCAGCGCGCCGCGCGCCCGCTCGGGCCATTCAACGAGGACGAGCGCCGAATCGCCCCAGAGATCGCCAAGCCCGAGCCACTCGAGCTCGCTGGCGTCCGCGATGCGATAGAGATCGAGATGATGGGCGTCGCGATCGCCGATTCGATACGACTCGACGAGGCTGTAGGTCGGGCTCTTCACGCGCTCGCCGACTCCGAGCGACGTGAGCAATGCGCGCGCGAATGTCGTCTTGCCGGCGCCGAGATCGCCTTCGAGGTGAATCATGCCGCCCTCTCGCGCCGCGACGGCGAGACGCGCAGCGAGATCGCGCATGCCCGCTTCGTCGATCGTTCCGGCGTTCCAGAGCGCGCCGCTCATGCGCCGGAACCGTTGACGAGCTCGCGCAGCCGAAGAAAGAGATCGCTCGCGATCAATCCCCGCGGCGCCGAACCCGCTGCGAGATCGCCCGCACGTGCGTGCAGCGCGACACCGGAGCAAGCCGCATCCCACCGCGGCAAACCTTGTGCAATCAATGCGGCGATAACGCCGGTCAATACATCGCCCATGCCCGCGGTCGCCATGCCGGCATTGCCCCAAGGACACACCGCGACGCGGCCATCCGGCGCGCCGACAAGAGTGCCAGCTCCCTTCAGCACCACGACCGCCGAATATCGATCCGCGAGTGCGCGCACGGCAGCGAAGCGATCGGCTTGCACGGCAGCCGTTTCGCAGCCGAGGAGCCGCGCCGCTTCGCCGGGATGCGGCGTCAGCACTGCGTTGGGTAACGTTCGCGCATCGCGCGCGAGAAGATTCAATGCATCCGCGTCGACAACGAGCGGCACATTTTTCGCGAGAATCGCGCGCCACAGCGACGTACCCCATTCGCCTCGCCCGAGCCCCGGCCCGATCGCGACGACGCTCGCGCGCGCGAGCAGATTTTCGAGCGAGCGCGCATCGTCGATGCCGCGCACCATCAGCTCGGGCCTTCCCGCAATTAGCGGAGCAACATGCTCGCTGCGCGTCGCGACACTGACCAAACCCGCCCCACAACGGAGCGCCGCTTCGCCGGTCAGGCGGATCGCACCACCCATGCCGATGTCGCCGCCGATCGCGAGCACATGACCAAAATGGGATTTATCAACATTTCCACGGCGCGGCGCGAGCGTTTGCGTGGTCAGGCCGGTGATCAGCGTTGCATCCGGCGCGACACGCGCATAGGCGGGCACGTCCAGCGGCGCGAGCTCGCGCGCGCCGACGCAATCGGCGGCATCGCCGGTGAAAAGTCCGCGCTTCCATGCGACCAGGCTCACCGTTGCTTCGGCACGGATGGCAACACCAAGACGCATGCCGGTATCGGCAGAAAGTCCCGAAGGAATGTCGATCGCCAGCACCGGCCTTCCGCTCGCGTTGACGCGCTCGATCAGCGCTGCGGCTTCGCCTTCCACCGCGCGCGCGAGGCCCGTGCCGAAGATGCCGTCGACGATCACGTCCGAGCCGGAAAAATCCGTGTCCGGCCCGAACGTCGCGAACGTGCCGCCCGCATCGACGAACGCGGATCGTGCCTTCGCAGCGTCGGCAGCCGGCGTGTCCGATGCGACAAAAGCGTCGACATCCAAACCGTGTTGAAGCGCGAGGCGCCCGACCAGCCACGCATCGCCGCCGTTGTTGCCGCGGCCGGCGAGCACGGCAATGCGGCGTGCATCCGGCCAGATCCGACGCAGCGTCGCGAACACGGCGTCGGCGGCACGCTGCATCAATTCGAAACCGGGAATTCCGCATTCGTCGATCGCGGCGCGATCGATGCGACGCGTCTGCTCGGCGGTGTACAGCGAAACGGTCGGATCCGGCGGCGTCATTGCGGGATTATGGAACACATCCCCGGAACTAGGCCGCACGGCCCGTGGATTCCGACTTGCACTGCCGATCGCACGCGACGGACGCGCTATCCTCGTGCCCGGAGCACGACGCGTTGGCCATGAGCGATATCGACTATCAAAAGCTCGCCGCGGATATCCGGCATTGGGGTGCCGAGCTCGGCTTCGGCCGGATCGGCATCGCAGGCACCGAGCTCGGCGAGGACGAAGCCCATCTCCTTCGCTGGCTGGACTTGGGCTATCACGGCGAAATGCGCTACATGGCACGCCACGGAACCAAGCGCAGCCGGCCGGAAGATCTCGCACCGGGCACCGTACGCGTGATCGCAGCGCGCATGGATTACGCGCCGCCCGACATCGACGATGCCTGGGACATGCTGTCCGACGATGGCCGCGCCTATGTTTCGCGCTACGCGCTCGGGCGCGACTATCACAAGGTGCTGCGCCAGCGCCTGCAGAAACTTGCCGACCGCATCGGCGAGATCACCGGCCCATTCGGCTATCGCGTGTTCACGGATTCGGCGCCGGTCCTGGAAAAAGCACTCGCGCGCGATGCCGGGCTCGGCTGGATCGGCAAGCACACGCTGCTGCTTTCGCGCGATGCAGGCTCATGGTTTTTTCTCGGCGAGATCTACACCGATCTGCCGCTGCCGCTCGACGAGCCGGCGAGTGCTCACTGCGGGACGTGCACGCGCTGCATCGACATCTGCCCGACGCAGGCGATCGTCGGGCCGTACCGACTCGATGCACGGCGCTGCATTTCGTATCTCACCATCGAACTGCGCGGCTCGATTCCGGAAGACCTCCGTCCGCTGATCGGCAATCGCGTGTTCGGATGCGACGATTGCCAGATCGTCTGCCCGTGGAACAAATTTGCGCAAATCGCGATTGAACCGGATTTCGCGCCGAGGCACGGGCTCGAATCCGCCCAGCTCGTCGATCTCTTCGCGTGGAGCGAAACGGAATTCGTCGAGCGCACGGCCGGCATGGCAATTCGGCGCACCGGTTATGAAGGCTGGTTGCGCAATATCGCGGTGGCACTCGGCAATGCCCGGTATTCGATCGCGATCGAGCGCGCGCTGATGGGTCGTGCGGATGAGGCATCGTCCGTCGTGCGCGAGCACGTCGCGTGGGCGCTGGCGGAGCAGGCGCGTAAACGCGCCGCTACGGAAACCCCGGCGTCGTAGTGCGACGCCGGGGTAGTTTTTGAGAAACCACGCAGCATTGCACTGCGCGGTGGCAAGACAAACCTCACGCAATCAGAACTTGACGGTGACGCGGCCCCAGTAGTAGCGGCCCATCAGATCGAAATCGGA
>DASYJJ010000320.1:0-3130 GCA_035996605.1 Rhodanobacteraceae bacterium | reverse complement strand
CGAGCTTGCGGAAGATCAGATGGAGCTTCGCCTCCTGCGCGGTATCCAGATCGGTCGCATCCTGCCAGTAGCCGCAGCTGTAGACGAGCCGCTTGCCGAGCATGGCCTCGAAAAGATCGTTGCCGAGATCGTAGTGGTGCTCGCCGATCACATACGCGCGACGGCCGCGTTGCAGATTGAGAAAACGCGACTTTGCGTACAACCACGCATCCTCGAATCCGCCCACGCGCTCATCGAGCCGCGTATCGAGCAGGCGGAACAGAAACCCGTCGAGATCGTCGGCGTCCCACCAGCCGTCCATGTACGCTTCGCCGAGGCCAAGCGAGCCGTGCGCGAGAATGCGCGAATACAGTTGCCGGTCGTGCACGCGGATATCGCTCGGCGCGTCGCCATCGATTCGAACGCCGGCGAAATTCAACAGCGCTTCGATGCGCGCATGCGCCCGCGTGCGTGACATCGGAAGCCCCTGGATGAGCATGCCGAAAGAATAGCGTGTCGAAGCGCCCCTGCCGAGCGCGGCCGTACGGCGATCTAACGACGGTTCAGCGATCGGGTGCGGCGGTCTCGTCGACCAGACCGAACTCGGCAGGAAGACGCGCGAAGAACAACCGGGCGCCATCCTCGCGCACGATGCGCAGCAATTCCTCGGCCTGGCTTTCGGAAACGATGAACTCGACCAGCACGGTCAGCTGACCGGCAAGCTCGAAGAAATGCTGCTCGGACATCACGCCGTGCCGGCCAAAGCCGGCGATCGCCCGAAACGCGGAGCCGCCCGCGACGCCGCGCTGTTTGGCTTCGGCGAGCAGCCATTCGTAGAGCGGCACGCCGCGGTGTTTCTGGTTTTCGTGCATGTAGAAGCGAAGTGATGAGCCTTTCATGCGATGCCTTCCTGAGTCACGAGCGCAGGATCAGTCGCGCAAGTCCAACGCCGACCAGCGTCAGCAGCAACGATCCGAAAAGATGCGCGGCGATGATCGCTGCGGTCCAGCCGTACTGCTGGCGCAGGAACAGCGTGACGGTTTCACCCGAAAACGTCGAAAACGTGGTCAGGCCCCCGAGAAAACCCGTCGTGATAGCGAGTCGCCAAGCAATCGGCAGCGCTTCGAAATGCGCGAAGAACCCGAGCGCGATGCCCATGATGAGCCCGCCGATGAGGTTCGCGGCCAAAGTCCCGAGCGGCAGCGGCGGCAGGATCGGATTCAGCGCGATCCCGAGCAGCCAGCGCATGACCGCGCCGGCGAAAGCACCGAGGCCGACGGAAAGAAACGAGATGAAGTTCATGACGCTCCCAGGTCGGTGATTGGACCCGGATAGCCGCTGCGGCAGTTCGCGGCGAATCGCCCACGACACCTGCGCGCCCCGGTTTCCGAGAGCTCGTCAGGCATCATCAGCCTTGCGGCGGTTCGAGGAGGAATGCCATCTCCCGATTTGCGAAGGCAATTCGCAAAGGTATGCTAGCGCAAAGCGGCGCGTGCGCGCCAATCGCACCGCCGCCGTCCGGAACAACGCCTCCGTCCCGATGAATCTCCCCGTCTCACCGCGCCGGCGCCGGCTGGCTCCGCTGCTTGCCGCGCTCGCGATGTTCGGTCCGTTTTCGATCGATACGATTTTTCCGGCGTTTCCGGCGATCGCGCGCGATCTCAACGCGACTCCGATCGCGATGCAGCAGACGATCAGCGTCTACATGATCGCCTACGCGCTGATGTCGCTGTTCCACGGCCCGCTGTCCGATGCGCTCGGGCGCCGTCGCGTGATCCTAGCCGGCGTCGCCGTGTTCGTGCTCGCATCGATCGGCTGCGCGCTCGCAGGTTCCATCGGATCGCTGCTCGCTTTCCGCGCGCTGCAGGGAATTTCCGCCGGCGCCGGGCTCATCGTCGGCCGCGCGATCATCCGCGATTGCTTCGAGGGCGTCGAAGCGCAACGACTCATGGCGACCGTTTCGATGATCTTCGGCATCGCACCGGCGATCGCACCGATCGTCGGCGGCTGGGTCGTCGCGCTCGCGCATTGGCCGATGATCTTCTGGCTGCTGGCGGCGTTCGCGGCCGCGTTGTGGCTGGTGTGTCTTGCCTGGCTTCCGGAAACGCATCCGCGCGAAAACCGCGTGCCTCTTTCGCTCGACGAACTTGCGACGACGTATCGCAGGATCGGCGCCGATCGCGCGTTCCTGCCGCTCGCGCTCGCCGGCACGCTGAATTTCAACGCCCTGTTCGTGTACATCGCATCGGCGCCGTCGTTCGTGCTGAATCTCTTGAAGCTCGACTCGCAGCATTTCGCCTGGCTTTTCATCCCGGCGATCAGCGGCATGATGCTGGGCGCATTTCTGTCCGGCCGGCTTGCCGGAAAACTCAGCGGCACCGCGACGGTACGGCTCGGCTACGCGATCATGCTCGGTGCGTCGGCGATCAATCTTGCGACTGCCGCACTGCTGCCGGAACCTCGCGTGCCGTGGTCCGTGCTGCCGGTCGGCCTGCATGCGATCGGCATCGGCATCAACTTTCCGACGCTGACGTTGTTACTTCTCGATCGCTTTCCGCATCATCGCGGCGCGGTATCGTCGGTGCAGGCGTTCGTCAGCCTCGTCATCAGCGCCATTCTTGCCGGCGCGATCTCGCCGATGGTTTCCGGCAGCGCGATGACGCTTGCACTGACATCGGCCTTGGCGACCTCGCTCGGCTTCGCGAGCTGGCGCCTTTACCGGTGGATCGAACAGCGGGAAACGCGCAGCGACGCGCGCGCAGCCGCCTGAGCAGCACATCGTCGCGCCGGCAACCCTGCGTTCAGCCTCCGGTGTGCAAATAGGGCGGGCTCATGGTCCCGGCCCACTGCAAGACTTCGACGTTTTCGCGCCTCGCGGCGCTGGTGCTGCTCGTCGCGTTCGCGAGCGGCTGCGCGACGCTGCGCACGGACCTTCCGCGCGAACCCTCGACCGCGTTGCCGCCGGTCGCGGACACGCCTTCGACGCGATATGTACAGCACGAAACCGCGGCACACACCGAAGAATCCGGATTTCGTCCGCTGATCTCCAGCTCGAACGCATTGATGAGCCGCATCGTGCTGGTCGATCACGCGCAGCATTCGCTCGATCTCCAGTACTACATCTTCAACAACGACGCGACGGGCCGGCTCG
>DASYJJ010000319.1:0-9538 GCA_035996605.1 Rhodanobacteraceae bacterium | reverse complement strand
CATCGATCCCGACTGCGGCAGATCCTTGGCGACCAGAGTGCGCAGCGAGCGCGGCGCGAGCGAACGCTCTTCGCCACGCAGGATGCCCAGGCCGGATCCTGCCACCGCCTGCAGGACTTCGTCGTTGCCTGCCCTGGCGACTTCGTATTCGCGATAGCCCAGAAACGTGAAGTTGTCATCGGCGGCCCAGCGCAGAAATTCCTGCGCTTCTGCGATGCCGTCGGCATCGATGGGCATGTTCCGGCTGGCCAGATCGTCGGCGATCGAAATCATCTTGGCGCGCATCGCGGACCAGTCCGCAACGCAGGCGCGCACGTCTTCCAGTGTCGAGGCGATGCTTTCCTTGAGTTTCTCCAGCTCGCCCGCGCCCGCGGCACGGTCGATCTCGAAATGCATGATCGATTCGGGCTTACCCGGCGCTGTGTCTTCGACAGCAAGGCTCAGCAGCTGCCCGGCGGGATCGCGCGCGATGCGGAAAACCGGATGGATCACGGTGTGAAGCTGCAACCCGGCCTGCGCGACGCGAAGGCCGACCGAGTCGACCAGGAACGGCATGTCGTCGGTGACGATCTCGACGACCAGGCGCGGCAACTCGTAGCCGTTTTCCGCTGCGCTCGGACTGAACACGCGCAGCTTCGCCTGGCCCGCTTGCCGTTCGCGCGCGAATTCCAGCGCACCGCTGGTCAGCGCGGCCCAGTCCGCCGCGGATCGCGCACGGAGGTCTTCCGGCGACAGGCGCTTTACGAATTCACGGGCGAAATTCTGCGCGTCGCGCAGCCGCTGTCCGGTGATCTGACCCGCCAGGACCGCAAGGATGGAGTCGATGTCGGTGACGGACGGCAGCGCAACGGCGCCCTGGGCATTCATGGAAGGGCTCGGTAGATGACGGAGAAGGGGCCGAAGGATACCGCTCGATCGTGACAGAAAGCTAGGTGCAAACTACGGTAATTCAAGGCAAAACTGCTCGATCTTCGGCCAATGCGTGCCACTTCCGGCCGCTGTCTTTGCACGGCGCGGCGCGAAAAAACGTGGGTGCTCTCCCCGTTTCATTAACTGTACGATATGGTCCGGTATAGACAGCGGCGCGGCCGTTCCTCGTCCCGAAGGAACGCCAGGCCCCGCCCGGCGCAAGCACAAGGAAGAAGACCCATGATGCGTACCGGCGCTATAACAATGATCGCGATCGCCACGCTGGCGATCGTGGCGGGCTGCGGCAAACCACCCGCACAACAGCAGCAGCAAGCGCCGACCGAAGTCGGCGTCGTCGCCGCGCATGCGCAAAGCGTTCCGCTGACGCAGGATCTCGTTGGGCGCGTTTCGGCCCTGCGCACGGCCGATGTGCGCGCGCGCGCGGCCGGCATCCTGCAGAAACGCGCATACACCGAAGGCAGCGACGTCAAAGAAGGCCAGGTACTTTTCGAGATCGATCCTGCGCCGCTCCGCGCCGCGCTGAACGCGCAGCTCGCCAATCTCGCATCCGCGCAAGCCACCTACACCAACAACCACGTGGCCGCCGAACGCGCTCGCTCGGTTGCGGCAAGAGGTCTTCTGTCGAAAGCCGATGTTGATGCCGCCGAGGCCGCGGAGCGCACGTCTGCCGCCGCGGTCAAACAGGCGCAGGCGACGGTCGACTCGGCACGCATCACGCTCGGCTACACCAGCGTGATTGCGCCGATTGCGGGCCGCGCGGGACAGCAGCAGGTCACCGAAGGCGCGCTGGTCGGACAATCCGATGCGACCTTGCTCACGACGATCGAGCAGATCGATCCGGTCTACGTGAATTTCAGCAAGGCAGTCAGCGAAATCGACGCGCTTCGTCGCGCCGCGGCGGGCGGCAGCGTACGCCTGAGCGAGCCCGGAAAGGCGAAGGTCGAAGTGCTGCGCAGCGACGGCTCCGCGTCGGGCGCGAACGGGGCCCTCGATTTTTCCGACACGGCGGTCGATGCGGCGACGGGTGCGGTGAGCCTTCGCGCCATCGTGCCGAATCCCGATCACACGCTGCTGCCCGGTCAATACGTCAACGTGCGGCTGACGCTCGGCGATCTCGCGCACGCATGGCTGATTTCTCAGCAAGCGGTCCAGCGCGACGGCAATGGCGCTTATGTGCTCGTCGTCGGTGCGGACGGCAAGGTCGCGCAAAAACGCATCAAGGCCGACACGCTGCGCGGATCGGACTGGATCGTCACCGACGGCCTCGCCGACGGCGATCAGATCATCGTGTCCGGCCTCATGAAAGTGAAGCCCGGTGCCGACGCCAAGGCCACGCCATGGCAACCGGATGCTCCGGCGAATACGGACAAGGCCGCGGCGCAAAGCGCGCACTGACTTAGGGCCGCGCCAAGGAAATCATCATGTCGAGCTTTTTCATCGAGCGCCCGATCTTTGCCTGGGTCATCGCGATCCTGATTGCGCTCGGCGGCGTGATCTCGATCACCCAGCTCGGCGTCGAATCGTATCCGGGCATCGCGCCGCCTCAAGTCGCGATCAGCGCGACGTATCAGGGCGCGGACGCGGCGACGGTGGCGAAAACCGTGACGCAGGTCATCGAGCAGCAGCTGACCGGCATCGATCGCCTGATGTATTTCAGCTCGACTTCGAGCGCGAACGGAACGGCATCGATCACGCTGACGTTCGAGCCCGGGACCAATCCCGACATCGCGCAGGTGCAGACGCAGAACAAGGTCTCGCTGGCGACGCCGCGCCTGCCCGCCGAAGTCACGGCGCAGGGTGTCACGGTCGTCAAGACCAACCCCGACTTCCTGATGTTCTTCATGCTGAAGTCCGAAGACGGCAGCATGAATTCGTATCAGCTCAACAATCTGCTTTCGCAAGCCCTCGTCGACCAGATCGCACGCCTGCCCGGCGTCGGCCAGACGTTCCAGCTCGGTTCCGAATACGCGATGCGGATCTGGCTCGACGCGGACAAACTGCACGGCTTCGGCCTTTCCTCGGCAGAGGCGCTGGCTGCGGTGCGTGCGCAGAATGTCCAGGTTGCGACCGGCTCGATCGGTGCGGAACCCGCGCTCCAAGGCAGCGGTTTCACCGCCGCGGTGACTGCGGAAAGCCGCTACACCTCACCCGAGCAGTTCGAAAACATCATCCTGCGCACCAACGCGGACGGCACCTCGGTGCGTCTGAAGGATGTCGCGCGCATCGAGCTCGGCCCGTTCCGCTATGGCCAGCGCGTGGTCTACAACGGCCAGGGCGTCGCCGGCCTCGGCGTGCAGCTGGTCAGCGGCGCCAACGCGCTCAATGTCGCCGATGCGGTGAAGGCCAAGCTCACCGAACTGCAGACGGCGTTCCCACCGGGTGTGTCGTGGTCGATCCCCTACGACACGACCCAGTTCATCCGCATCTCGATCGAGGACGTCGTGAAGACGCTCGCCGAAGCGATCGTGCTGGTGTTCCTCGTCATGCTGATGTTTCTGCAGGACTTCCGCGCGACGATCATCGCGACGATGGTGATTCCGGTCGCCCTGCTGGGCGGATTTCTTTCGATGTGGATGGTCGGATTCACGATCAACCAGCTGTCGCTGTTCGGCATGGTGCTGGCAATTGGCATCGTCGTCGATGATGCGATCGTGGTCATCGAGAACGTCGAGCGCATCATCCGCGAGGAAAATCTTTCGCCCAAGGAAGCGACGCGCAAGGCGATGACACAGATATCCGGCGCGGTCGTCGCGATCGCCGTCGTGCTGATGGCCGTGTTCATTCCGAGCGCGATGCAATCGGGCTCGGTCGGCGCGATCTACCGCCAGTTCGCATTGACGATCGCGCTTTCGACCGCGTTTTCCGCCTTCCTTGCACTGGTCTTCACGCCGGCGCTGTGCGCGACGATCATCAAGCCCGGGCACGATGCCAAACAGAAGAACGCGATTTTCCGCACGTTCAACGGGCTGTTCGACTGGACACGCAACACCTATACCGGCCACGTCTCCGGCGCGATCCATCGCGCCGGGATGTGGATGGCGATATTCCTCGTCGTCGTCGTCGCCTGCGGCTTCATGTTCCGCATCCTGCCGACGAGCTTCGTGCCGGAGGAAGACCAGGGCTACGCGCTGACGATCGTCTCGCTGCCGCCGGGTGCGAGCATCGAGCGCACCAACGCGGTGATGGATCAGGTCTCGCAGATCATCCGCAAGAGCGACGATGTCGTCGGTGTGTTCGCAATCTCCGGCTTCAGCTTCGTTGGCAGCGCCGAAAACGTCGGCATGGCATTCACGCGCCTGAAGCCCTGGGACGAGCGCAAGCACAACGCGACCGAGCTGATCCGACAGTTTCAGGGCCAGCTCTTCGGCGGCATCAAGGATGCCTCGGTGTTCGTCATCAACCTGCCGACGATTCGCGGCCTCGGCCAGTTCGGCGGCTTCGATCTCTATCTGCAGGATCGCACCGGAGCCGGCCACGGCGCTCTGATCGATGCGCAGAACATCCTGCTTGGCAAGGCGGGTGCAGCGAAAGAGGTGCTGACCGGCGTGCGTCCCAACGTGCTGCAGGACACGCCGCAACTTTCGATGGCCGTCGATCGCGTGCAGGCACAGTCGATGGGCCTTTCGCTGACGGACGTCTATACCGCCATTCAGCTGATGCTGGCGCCGGTTTATGTCAACGATTTCATCTACGGCGGCCGCGTGCTGCGCGTGAACATGCAGGCCGATGCGCCGTTCCGAACGACGACCGACGCACTCAGTCATTTTTACGTGCCGAGCGCGACGCAAACCGAGACCGCCACTACCGGCGCCGGTGTCAGCACGACGCCGGCGATGATTCCGCTCTCGAACGTGGTCAGCACGCAATGGACGATCGGTCCGCCGGCGATCGTACGTTACAACGGTTACGAATCGATCGAAATCGTCGGCAGCCAGGCGCCCGGCAAGAGCTCCGGCGAGGCGATGGCCGCAGTCTCGAACATCATCAGAAACGATCTGCCGCAGGGTTTCGGGTTCGACTGGGCCGGACAATCGCTGCAGGAGATCATCTCCGGCAACCAGGCTCCGCTGCTGTATTCGCTGTCGATCCTGGTCGTTTTCCTCTGCCTCGCTGCGCTCTACGAAAGCTGGTCGATCCCGATCGCCGTGCTGCTGGTCGTGCCGCTCGGGGTCACTGGCGCCTTGTTGCTGACGTGGGTGCGCGGACTCACCAACGACGTCTATTTCAAGATCGGCATCCTGACCATTATTGGTCTCGCCGCCAAGAACGCGATCCTGATCGTCGAATTCTGCGTCGAGGAACAGCGCGCCGGGCGCCCGCTTGGAGAAGCGGTCATCGATGCCGCTCGGCTTCGGTTGCGGCCGATCCTGATGACCTCGTTCGCGTTCATCCTCGGCGTACTGCCGCTCGCGATATCGACCGGCGCGGGCGCGAACTCGCGCCACGCGATCGGCACCGGCGTGATCGGCGGCATGCTGTTCGCGACGTTCCTGGGCCTCTTGTTCATCCCAGTCTTCTACGTTTCCGTGCGCCGTCTGCTCGGAGACAAGCTGGAGCCGGCATCTGCGTCGGTAAAACCGGACGACGGTACGAAAACCCGAGCATCGGACGCATAAACCTTAATCCTCGTCGTCCTGGTGAAAACCCGGACCGATTCCGTCCGACGACATCGCGCACAGGCACCGGGTCCAGGCTTTCGCCGGGACTACGGTCGCGCGGGCTTCGCGCCGTTCCGTCCCCACCGTTTCCTTGTCCAAGCGCCATCCGTCTGATTCAATCGCGCTCCCGCCGATTCCGCGCGTTGCATCCGTCGTCCATGCCGACTCTTGAAGACGAAGTTCTCCGCAAGACCTGGTTCTATCCTTTCCGCCTGCCCAGCGGCCAGGTCACGACGACCTACGATGGCGGCGCGCTCGATGCGATCCACGCGACGCGCCTCGCCATGCTGCAATCTGCGTTGCGCGCCGAATTCGGCGAATCGATCGCCGAACAATCGGTCATCGACATCGCCTGCCATCAGGGCTGGTTCTCGACACAGCTTGCGCAGATGGGTGCGCGCGAGGTGCTCGCGGTTGACGCGCGCATCGAGCACGTCGCGGACGCCAGCCTGATCCGCGACGCGCTGCACTTGCGCAACATGCGCGTGCAGCAGTCGGACGTGCATGCGCTCGACGCGCAAGCGCTCGGCAAGTTCGACATCGTGCTGATGCTTGGCCTGATCTACCATCTCGAGAATCCGGTCGGCGCGCTGCGCACGGCTCGGGCGCTGACACGACGCATCTGTCTCGTCGAAACGCAGATCGTTCCGGGCATGAGCGGCATGGTCGACTACGGCAGCTACCGTTTCGTGCGGCCGCTGAAGGGTTCGTTCGGGATCATTGACGAAACCGAGGAAACGCACGGGCCCGAGGCAAGCACGACCGGAATCTGTCTCGTGCCCAGCCTCGAGGCGCTGATGTGGATCATGCGCAAGGTTGGCTTCCGCCGCGTCGAGATCATCGAGCCGCCGGCCGACGGCTACGAGCAGCTCCGCTACGGCAAGCGCGTCATGGCGTTCGGCTCGGTCGACTAGCGGCACCGCGCAGCCGAACGGCGGCGCTTCCAAATGTCTCATTCGCGCACCTTTTCGCGTTTATCGCCGCGAGAGCCTGCTAGTTTCAGCCGGCGTCGCCCGAGGAACCGTGTCATGCGCACCGTCTTGCGTTTCGCCGCCCTGCTGTTTCTCGCCGTTTCGGCGAGTCCAGCCAGCGCTGCGTTGACGATCGACCTTTCCTATGTCGATCAGCAGTCGCCGCAATATCAGCGCTTTCGCGATTGGGTCGACGAAGCCGTCGACGGAAATCCGGACTACGGATTCTCGGCGACCGACGCCGCGACCATGTATCGCATCACGGGCCAGCCGCAGTACGCGACACTCGCCGTGCAAATGATCGACGATCAGGTGGCGGCCGCGGAAAGTGCGATCGGATCGGGCCAGGCTCCGGAGGTTGCCGGCGATTCTTATCTTTACGTCGGCGACATGATCGGCGATCTCGCGATCACCTACGACTGGTGCTCGTCGTTCGTGTCCGCCGATCAGCGCACGCATTGGGCGAACTACGCCGAACAGGCCGTCTTCAACGTGTGGAATCCCGATCAGGCGCAATGGGGCGGTCAGTCGTTTCCGTGGTCGGGCTGGTCGATCGACGATCCGGCGAACAACTACTACTACAGTTTCCTGCAGGCGACGATGTTCTGGTCGCTCGCCGACGACAACCAGCCGTGGATGGATTTCCTCAACAGCGTGAAGATTCCTTTGCTGACCTCGTACTTCGCCGGCATCGACGGCGGCAGCCAGGAAGGCACCGGGTATGGCCTGTCGCACAAGCGGCTCTTTTATCTCTACCGCGTGTGGCGTGACTCGACCGGTGTCGACCTTGCGAACGCGAACGATCACCTGACGGACAGCATCGCGTGGTGGGTCAACGCCACCGTGCCGACGCTCGATCGCACGGCCGCGATCGGCGACCAGGCGCGCGTATCCGAGCCGGTCATCTACGACTATCACCGCGAGCTGATGCTCGAGGCGCACCGCATGACGCTCGATGCGGCCGCGCAGAGTGTTGCGTCCTGGTGGCTCCACTCGATTTCCGTGCAGCAGATGCAAAGCGGTTTCAATTTCCGCGAAGACCTGTTGCCGGCGGGCAACGGCGGTTCGCCGCCTTCGGATCTCGTCTACCACGCCGCAGCGACCGGTCATCTTTTCGCGCGCACTGGCTGGAACAGCGACGCGCTCTGGCTCGAATTCGATGCCGGACCGTACGTCGAGAGCCACGCGCATCAGGACCAGGGCTCGTTCACGCTGTACCAGAACACGTGGCTCTCCGTGACCGAAAACATCTGGTCGCACAGCGGCATCCAGCAGGGCACCGACGTGCACAACGTGCTGCGTTTCGAGCAGAACGGTACGCTCGTTCCGCAATCGGCCCCCACCGTGTCGACGATGACGTACACAGCGGGCGCGGACGGCTCGGTGCATGCCGTCGGCGATCTCACACCCGCTTACGACGGAAACCCGGCCGTGCAATCGTGGACGCGCACGATCGATTTCAGCGCAGGCTCGCTTACCGTGCACGACACATACGCGACCGACGCCAACACGCAGGCGATCTTCCAGATCAACGTCCCCGTACAACCGACGATCAACGGCGCGACCGCGACCGCCGGCAGTCTCGTCGTCAACGTGGTTTCACCGCCGAACGCGACGCTGCAGGCGATCGACTGGACCCAGGTCGACAGCGATTTCAACTCCGGCTGGCGCATCGACATCAGCGGCGGAACCGGCGATTACGTTGTCGTGCTCACCTCTTCCGTGCAGACCGGCGACGAGATCTTCGCCGACGGGTTCGAATAACCGTCTGCGATTGCAAACGCTCGGTTGTGGCGCCTCAGCGCACTCCGGTTTCATTCCGCGCGATGACGAGCCGCTGGATCTCGCTCGTGCCTTCGTAGATCTCGGTGATCTTGGCGTCGCGGAAAAACCGCTCGAGCGGCATTTCCTTCGAGTAGCCCATGCCGCCGTGGATCTGCACGGCCTGATGGGTGATGTACATCGCAGCTTCAGATGCGAAGAGCTTCGCGACCGAAGCCTCCGTGCTGAAGCGGCCGCCGTTCTTCTCGGTTTCGCCCTTCATGAAAGCGGCACGCAATGTCAGCAGCGTCGCAGCGTCGAGCCGGCATTTCATGTCGGCGATCTTGGCCTGGATCATCTGGAATGAGCCGATTGGATGGCCGAACGCTTTGCGCTCGCGTGTCCACACGACGCTCGCATCGTACGCCGCGCGCGAAAGGCCAACCGCCTGCGAGGCAATGCCGATGCGTCCGGCATCGAGCACGCCCATTGCGATCGCGAAACCTTTTCCTTCCGGTCCGAGCATGTCGGCGGCTGGACTGACGTACTCGCTGAACTCGATCTCGCACGTCGCCGATGCGCGGATGCCGAGTTTCGGCTCGGTCTTGCCGGCGTGGAATCCATCGCGCGCCGTATCGATCAGGAACGCCGACACGCCCTTCGCGCCGATGCCGGGCGTGGTGATCGCAAACAGCACGATGTATTTCGCGACCGGGCCTGAAGTGATCCAGCTTTTCTTGCCGTTGATGACATAGTCACCGTCGGCGTTCTTCGTCGCCCGCGTGTGCATTGCCGATGCGTCGGAACCGGATTGCGGCTCCGTCAACGCATATGCGCCGATCGCTTCGCCCGACGCGACCGCGCGCACGTATTTCTGCTTCTGCTCCTCGGTGCCGTACTTGAGGATGCCGTTGCAGTACAGCGAATTGTTGACCGACATGATGGTCGAATGCGCGCAGTCCGCCGCCGCGATCTCGATCATCGCGAGCGCGTATGCAACCGGATCGAGACCCGCGCCGCCGTATTCGTGCGGAACCTCGATGCCCATCAGCCCGAGCTGGCCCATCTCGCGGATGTTGTCGAGCGGAAACTCGCCGGACTTGTCGAACTCGGCTGCGACCGGGGCGATGCGCTTCTGCGCGAAATCGCGTGCGATCGACTGGATCGACAGCTGGTCTTCGGTGTAGCGGAAATCCATGGCGAAGCTCCTCGAATGGC
>DASYJJ010000318.1:0-2393 GCA_035996605.1 Rhodanobacteraceae bacterium | reverse complement strand
CGATGAATTGCGTTCACGGCGCCGCGGTCGCCGCGGTGGTCGTCGGCGTCGCAAAGGCACCGGCGCAACGGACGCGATGTCCACGGGCCAGCCGCAGAACACCCAGACAGGCAAGGATTTCGACGACGAGGACGCCGGTGGTGCAAAGGCGCTGAAACCCGACGCCGCGGCTTCGGCTTCGATCTCAGCGCCGCGTCCGACCGCGACGCCTTCCGTCAGCGAGCAGGTTCCAATCGAACGATCGGGTGATGCCACTGCCGCACCGATTGCGAAGGAATCGACGATTGCGACGCCGGAGCCCGCACGGCCGACTGCGCCCGCGACGATGCCGGCACCAATCGAACCGACTTTGCCGAGAGCAACCTTCGCGACACCAGTACCGAAGCCGACGCCAATAGCGATAACTACGACGACACCTGCAGCGACGGCCCCCGCTCCGGCATCGACACCGACGCTCCCGCCGGCTCCGCCCGCTGCAACGTTTTCTCCGCCGGTCGACGAAAACCGCGCGGTATTTTCGGAGCGACCCGCGTTTTCGGAACGTCCGGCGTTGGTCGAAACCTCACGGATTCCCGAGACGCCCGTTGCGTCGCAACGAGTTGCCGAACCTCGCGCAAGTTACGCCGCGACGACGCCGACGCCCGCTCCGAGTCCGACGCTCCCGCCGCGAACAACCGCTTCGGTCGAAGCGCAGAGCGCAACGATGCCGCCGGCCTCGCCGAAAGAAGCTCCGAAATCGTCGGATGCACCGCCGGTTGCAAGCGCGCTGACGTCGCCTGCGTATTCAGCACCGCAGCAACGCAATCCTGCTTCGATGGCCGCAGCGGCCGATCTTCCGAGCGAACCTACGCGCGATCGTGGCGAGACGCTCGATCTGCCGCTTTCAACGCCGCAATCGACGCCGGCTGCGGCGATCATGAATCCGCGAACGCCGATTCCGACCGTGGCGACAACGCCGCACGTTGCCGGGCGAAGCGAATCATCAGCAGACGAAACCCCGGGCGAGCCGCAAGCGAAATCCCCGGAACGCGAGTCCGATAACGCCACCTGATCCGTTGCCGCGCGCGTTCGCTAAGCCAGCGAGCGCGCGCGATTGTCGAGCAACCCATGCAGATGCGCGAGATGCGCGAGCGCAACCGGATTGTCGATGCCGAGCTTGTCGAACAAACGGTATTTATAAGTCGCTACCGTTTTCGCGCTCAGCTTGAGATGTTTGGCGATGTGCTGCATGTCCTGGCCTTGCGCGAGCATCAACGCGACATCGAGCTCGCGCGTGGACAACGCATCGAATGGCGACGCGGCGTTGCCATCGAGCGCGCCCAACGCGAGCAACTCAGCGACGTCCGGCGATAGATAGCGCCGCCCATCCGCGACCTGTCGCACGGCGCGAACGAGCTCATCGGCGGCGCACCCTTTGGTCAGGTAACCGCTCGCTCCCGCTTCGATCAGGCGGCGCGGAAACGGCGCTTCGTTGACGACCGTGAGGATCACGATGCGCGTCGCGAGCTTGCTCTTGCGCACGCGATCGGTGAGCTCGATGCCGCTGAGGCCGGGCATATGCACGTCGACCAGCGCGACATCCGGATGCGCGCGACGAATCAATGCCAGCCCTTGTTCGCCGTCGGCCGCCTCGCCGATGATTTCAATTCCCGGCTGCTGCGAGAGGATCATGCGGAAACCGGTACGCACCAGCTCGTGATCGTCGACCAGTACAATTCGGATCATTCCGGGGTTCCCCGACATTGATCGAACGAGTGTGGTCCCGTCGGCCACGTCTGACAAGCGTCTCGTTTGTTGAACCCCGTCACAAGACGGGCAAACTCTGAGATCATGCCGCGCCGCGCGCGCGCGGCGATTCGCGGTCAAACGCGCGCTCGGCGGCCCCGCATGAGCCTGCCAGGAATCCGGAGAGGTGGCCGAGTGGTTTAAGGCACCGGTCTTGAAAACCGGCGAGGCAGCGATGCCTCCGTGGGTTCGAATCCCACCCTCTCCGCCAAAATCAGTAACTTACGCTTGCATTTCCTCCCTGAGCTGTTTCAGACTGAGCCCGTTTGGGACAATTTGGGACACTGAGTGGCGACTTTCGAGAAGCGGATCGGCAGTACAGGCAGCGCGACGTGGCGCGTTCGCGTGCGTCGACAGGATGGCCCTTGGTTAACGAAATCCTTCGCGCGCAAAAGCGACGCGCAAGAGTGGGCGCGCAGCGTCGAACACAAACTCGACGCCGGCGAACACGTTCCGAATGCGGAGGCGCGCAAGCGCACGCTGGCCGATGCGATCGATCGCTATTTCGAAGTCACCCTGCCCCGCGCGAAGCATCGCAAGAACGCGAGCGAACAGACCAGGCTGCTGACCTGGTGGAAGACTCAACTCGGCTCGCGCTCACTGGTGAG
>DASYJJ010000317.1:0-6751 GCA_035996605.1 Rhodanobacteraceae bacterium | reverse complement strand
CTTGCGAGCGCGCAGCGCGCGCGCGGCGCGAGCATCGACTGGACGAAAACCCCGCACGGCGAAGGCCTTGCGATCCATCTGCCGATGGCACCCACCGCGGTGAAATCGCTCGATGTGCAGGCGTTGAAGCGTCGTCTCGATGCGGGTGACATCACCGTGATCGATGTGCGTTCGCCGCAGGAGCGTGCACTCGCGCCATTCGCGCGCGCAGAAATTCTCGATGCCGAAACGCACGCGCGCCTCGCATCGCTGCCGAAGGAGACGCCGCTCGCATTTCTATGCCATCACGGCAATTCGAGCCGCGGCGCGGCGGAACACTTCCGCGAGCATGGGTTCAACGACGTCTACAACGTCGAGGGCGGCATCGAGGCGTGGTCGCGTGAGATCGATCCGGGCGTGCCGCGCTATTGATTCGGATACCACAAGAATCCCGACGCATAGGGGTGTGCCTGAGCCCACCGAAATCGCATCGATCGAACGGTCTCGTGCCTGCGGAATAGGCGAGTGCCAAACGGTGGGCCGAAGCCCCCATGCCATGACTTTCGGGACGAACGCCGCCGCGGCTCAAGGCCCCCCGTCGGCCGTCGCCACACCGTCGCGCGGGCACATCATGCCGCCCGCGCTGGTCTCGACGAACCGCGCGGTCTTTTCATCGATTCGCCATGCGCGCTCCGCGGGTATCAACGAGTGGTCGTTGGACGAAGGATGTCCTTCAATGGGACTCGACGGCTTGAGGATCGCGAGCACCAAGCCCGACATCGGTTTACCGTTCACCTCGCACTGACCGAGAAACGCCGGCGCGGTCCTCGAATGATCCGCTCGCACGACACCGCGAATGACGTTGCCGCGCTCGAGCATGTGATACGAGCCGCCGCACATCGTCCACGCCGTGTAGTTCAAGTCGTCCGAAATCACTTCGCCGCCTTCGGCCTTGAGGCCGATATTCGCGTGTTTCTTCTCCGCGACGGCGTCGGCTTCGTAGGACGTGTGCTTGCCTGAGAGCGCAGCCGCTACGTCGCCGTCGCATTTCAAGGCGTCGAACATGTCGTGGGCCTGAACGCCACGCATCGTCCAAGCGGCCACGAGTGCGACGACGAATCTCGCGACGATTCGGCACGCTGTTGAATCGAAACGAATGTTCATGTTGCCTCCCCTCGCTTTCAGAAGTATTCGTGATACTCACTACGAATTGCGCAACTGGTTCCGGACATGCCACACGGAGCCTACGGCACACGGCGCGTCCTCAATCGCCTTCCAGATCTTCCTCGAACCGCAGATGCTTCACGCTGCGCCCGTGCCTGCGCACAAGCTTCAGCGCCTCGACCCCAATCTTGATATGCGCTTCGACGAAATTCGCGGTGATCGCACGATCGCTGAGCTCGGTCTTGACGCCTTCGGGGATCATCGGCTGATCCGATACCAGCAATAGCGCGCCCGACGGAATGTGGTTGGCGAAACCCGCGGCGAAGATCGTCGCGGTTTCCATGTCGATGGCCATGCAGCGCGTCTTGCGCAGGTATTCCTTGAATGCAAGATCGTGTTCCCAGACGCGACGGTTGGTCGTGTAGACGGTTCCGGTCCAGTAGTCGTGGCCGAGGTCGCGAATCATCGTCGATACGGCGCGCTGCAACTGGAACGCGGGCAATGCCGGCACTTCGGGCAGGAGATAATCGTTCGACGTGCCTTCGCCACGGATCGCTGCGATCGGCAGTACGAGATCGCCGAGTTCGTTCTTCCTCTTGAGCCCACCGCACTTGCCAAGAAACAGCGCCGCCTTCGGTGCGATCGCAGACAACAGATCCATCACCGTCGCCGCGTTCGGGCTGCCCATGCCGAAGTTGATCATCGTGATGCCGTCGACGGTCGCGTTCGGCATCGCCTTGTCGCGGCCGAGCACCGGCACGCCGTTCCATTCGGCGAAGAGCTCGACGTAGTGGCCGAAGTTCGTCAGGAGAATGTGCTGGCCGAAGCCGTCCAGCGGCGCGCCCGTGTAGCGCGGCAGCCAGTTGTTGACGATCTCGCGTTTGTCTTTCATCGCGGTGGATTATAGAACCGCCGACGATCCGATTCGCGAGCGCATAATTGGCGCATCTGGTACGAGGATGCGCCATGCTGATCACGTTCATCCTGGCTCTGCTTGTGTTTCTCGTGCTCGCGTTCCGCGGGCTCGGTTTTCTCGGCTGGCTCGCGGCCGCCGGCGTCTGGCTGATCGGCTGGCGCATCGCCGGTGTCGACTCGCCGCTGCTGTTCGAAGTCACCGCGATTGTGCTGACCGTGCTCGTCGTTGTGTTCGGCGCGCCGCCGTTGCGCCGGCATCTCGTCTCGCGCTTTGTGATGCCGGTGTTTGCAAAAGTACTGCCGCACCTCGGCGAAACCGAGCGCATCGCGCTCGAAGCCGGCAGTGTCTGGTGGGACGGCGATCTTTTCAGCGGCATGCCCGACTGGAACAAGCTGCTCGACTTCAACATACCGCCGCTTTCCGCCGACGAACGCGCGTTTCTCGATGGACCCGTCGAAGAGCTGTGCCGACGGCTCGACGATTGGGATATCTACCAGCGCCGCGATCTTCCGCCGGAGATCTGGGACTTCATCAAGCGCGAACGTTTTTTCGGCATGATCATCCCTAAGGAATACGGCGGCCTCGGCTTTTCCGCGCTCGCCCATTCGCGCGTGGTGACGCGTCTTTCGAGCCGATCGGTCACCGCCGCGGTGACGGTGATGGTGCCGAATTCGCTCGGGCCGGGCGAGTTGCTGATTCATTACGGCACCGCGGAACAGAAGCAAAGTTATCTGCCGCGCCTCGCCAACGGAGATGAGATTCCGTGTTTCGCGTTGACCGGTCCGGAGGCCGGCTCCGATGCGGCTGCAACGCAATCAGAAGGCGTGGTCGAAAAGCGCACGATCGATGGCAACGAAGTCATTGGTCTTCGCTTCAACTGGAAGAAACGCTACATCACGCTCGCGCCGGTCGCCACGCTGATCGGTCTCGCGTTTCGTCTGAAGGATCCCGACAAGCTGCTCGGCGGCGCGGAGGATCGCGGCATCACCTGTGCGCTGATTCCGCGCGCAAGCAAGGGCATCGAGATTGGCCTGCGTCATGATCCGATGGGCGTGCCGTTCCAGAACGGTCCGATCGTCGGCACGGATGTCTGGGCGCCGCTCGATGAAGTCGTGATCGGCGGTCGCGGTGGCATCGGCCACGGCTGGCGCATGCTGATGGAATCGCTTGCTGCCGGACGCTCGATCTCGCTGCCGGCGTTGAGCGTCGGTGCCGCGCAGATGGCGACGCGAATCTGCGGCGCGTACGCGACCGTGCGCGAACAATTCGACACGCCGATCGGCCGCTTCGAAGGCATCGAAGAACCGCTGGCACGGATCGCAGGCCTGACGTATCTGATGACCGCGACGCGCACGCTGACCTGTGGCGCGCTCGATGCCGGCGAGAAACCCGCGGTGCCGGGCAATATCTGCAAGGCGTATCTGACCGAGAGCATGCGTCAGGTGATTTCGGATGCGATGGACATTCGCGCCGGCAGCGCGATCCAGCGCGGCCCGCGCAACACACTCGCTCGCGCGTGGGACGCGGTGCCGATCGGCATTACCGTCGAAGGCGCGAACATTCTCACGCGTTCGATGATCATCTACGGTCAGGGCGCCATCCGCTGCCATCCGTTCGTGCAGAAGGAAATCGCCGCGGTCGGCGCACGCGATCTCGCAGCGTTCGACAAGGCGATCTTCGGCCACGTGAACCTTCTGGTGACGCGAGCGATCCGCGCCAAACTGCTCGCGCTGTCCGGCTCGCGTCTCGCCGCGCCACCGCATGTGCAGGATACGCAGCGCTACTACCAGCATCTTTCGCGATTCTCGGCCGCGTTCACGATTACTTCGGACGCCGCGATGGGCACGCTCGGCGGATCGCTCAAGCGCCGCGAGAAATTGTCGGGCCGTCTTGCCGATGCGCTCGCGTATCTCTATCTCGCCAGCGCCGCGTTGAAGCGCTATCACGATGAACCGAAGACGGCGTCGAACTTCGCGCTCGCGCGCTGGAGTGTCGAGCTCTGCCTTTACCGCGTGCAGGAAGCACTGGTCGGCGTGCTCGATAATTTGCCCGTGCGATGGGTCGCCTTGCTGCTGAAGTTCGCGATCTTTCCGCTGGGCGCGCGATTCCGTCCGCCTTCGGATCGGCTCGGTGCCGAAGTCGCGCGCACGATTCTCGAAGACCGCGAAGCACGCCACACGCTGACCGGAGATGTGTTCGTGCCGCCACCGGGCGAGCCGGGTCTCGGCGCGCTGGAAGCGGCGCTCGACAAGGCAGTGCGCGCGATTCCGGTCGAAACCAAACTGCGCGACGCGGTGCGCGCCGGCAAGCTCGATCGCGCGCCCGGCTACATGCTGGACGATCTCGGCCTTGCCGCCGGCGTGATCTCGAAAGCGGAATACGATCTTCTCAACGAAGCGCGCGATGCGCGCGACGAAGTTGTCGCAGTCGATGCGTTCGAGCCTTCGGTGTACCGGACGCTGCATTGAGCGCTCAGGCCCTCTCCCGCTTGCGGGAGAGGGTTGGGTGAGGGCAATCGGAGGAAGAGTCTCCACCGTATGGACACCTCACTCCGCACGCCCCTCACCCGCGCTTCGCGCGACCTCTCCCGCAAGCGGGAGAGGTGAATGACGCCAAGGTGACACATGATCGAGGAAGCTCTCTTCCGCAAGCGGGAGAGGTGAATTGCACGAGGGTCAAACATGAACGCCGACTGGTACTTCGATTTCATATCGCCGTTTTCGTATCTGCAGCTCGGCAAGATCCAGAGTCTGCGTGCGCGCCTCGAGATCACGCCGGTGCCGATCGTCTTCGGTGCGGTGTTGAAGCACCACGGCCAACTCGGTCCCGCCGAGATTCCGGGCAAGCGCGAATTCACCTATCGCGCCGTGCAATGGACAGCGAAGCACGAAGGCATCGCGTTCCGCTTTCCGCCGGCGCATCCGTTCAATCCAATGGCTGCGCTGAGGCTTGCGATCGCGGCGGGCACGACGTGGCCTGTCATCACGGCGATCTTCGAGCACATCTGGAAATACGGCCGCGCCGGCGACGATGCGCAAGCGCTCGCCGATGTCGGTCGCGATCTCGGCGTCGGCAATGTCGCCGCTGCGATCGCGAGCGAAGAAGTCAAGACAACTCTGCGCGCGAACACCGAAGCCGCACTCGCCGCGGGCGTGTTCGGAGTACCGACGCTGCGCGTCGGCCCGGAATTCTTCTGGGGCAACGATGCGACGCCAATCATCGAGAACTGGCTCGATGAGCCGCGGCTGTTCGCCGATGCCGAATACCGTCGAATCGCGCAGCTGCCGCGCGCGGTCGAGCGTCGACGCTAGCGAGGCAACGCGTCGCTCAGCGCGTCGACGCCTTCGCCACCTTCGTGTTCCGGCGTAGGGCCCGTATGCGTGCTCACCAGATTGCGACCGCCGGATTTCGAGCGGTAGAGCGCTGCATCGGCACGCTCGATGAGTTCGTCCGGAATGGCGACTTCGTTATCGACCGCGGCGACGCCGAGGCTGACGGTGAGGCCGATGCGCATGCCCGAGACGATCATCGGCATTTCCTGCACGCGGCGGCGGATGCGTTCGGCAACGACTTCGGCATCGGACGCAGCGGCGCCGGGCAACAGGATCAGGAATTCCTCGCCGCCGTAGCGCCCCAACGCATCGCCCTGGCGCAGCTCACCGGCAATCGGCGCAATGACGCTGCGCAGGCACTGATCGCCCGCGCGATGTCCGAAGCTGTCGTTGACGTTCTTGAAATGATCGAGATCGAGGAACAGCAGCGAAAGCGGCTCGCCGGACTGGCGCGCCTTGGCGAATTCGGCGCGCAGGCGTGCCAGTATCGCGCGACGATTCAACACACCGGTCAGTGGATCGTGCTCGGCCAGCTTGTGCGCGACGTCGCGCTCGTAACGGAACGAGAGCGTCTGGCCGGCCAGCGCGAACGCGAGCACAAGGTTCGCGTAGGTCAGCGCAGCCGGAAGACCGAATTCGAGCCATAGCGGCAGCGGCCACTGCATGCGCAGCTGAAGTACGCGCAGGATCGTCAGCAGCAGCGCCGGAATCCACGCACCGAGAAAGAGCCCGCCGCGACGCCCGCCGTGCTGCCAGGCGAGCACCGCGCCGGTAATCAGCACCGGAATTGTCATCAGCAGCAGGACCGACAGTGCGTCTTCGACCCACCAGCCGCGGGAGATGACCGGCACCAGCGCACAGGCTGCGAGCGCGAGAAAGAGTCCGATCGACGCGCGCAGCACGCGATCGATGCGCGGTGCCCAGCGCGCGAGCTCGAGGAATTCTCGCGAGAACGCGATGTTGAGCGCAATCGACAACAATGCGGCGCACCACGATGGCCGCTGCGCCATCGACGCGAGCCCGCGCACGATCGAGCTATCGTAGGCGATGCCGAATGCGAACAGCTCGTAGACGACAAGACACAGCGCATAACCCGCGAAGTACGCGTACATGCGTTCGCGCAGCGCAAGGAAGAACGCGAACATGACCAGCAACGTGGCGAGCTGGAAAGCGGGAAACAGAACGTCGAGACGCGCACGCACCAGATCACCCGCGCGATATTCGGAAACGTCGCGGACTTCGACACGGCGCGGAATCGCCCGCTCCGGCTCGACGCGCAGATAAACCGCCGCGTTCGCCGTGATCGTTTGCGGCAGCACGACGACGATCGCGTGCTTGGTGTAGCCGGGATCGCCTTCGT
>DASYJJ010000316.1:0-2769 GCA_035996605.1 Rhodanobacteraceae bacterium | reverse complement strand
CGTGGCCGGGCCCTTCGATCATGACCTGCACGTCGTGTTTCCAGGCGACTTGCGTCAACTCGCCGAGCGTGTCGAGCTCGGCGAATTGCGCTTCGTCGTTGGCGTCGGCGATCGAGCCCGGTCTCAATCCATCACCGAGTGAAAACGCGACGTCGTACGCTTTCATGATCTCGCAGATTTCCTCGAAGCGTTCGTAGAGGAAACTCTCGCGATGATGCGCAAGACACCACTTCGCCATGATCGATCCGCCGCGCGAAACGATGCCCGTCACGCGACGTGCGGTCAGCGGAATGAATGGCAAGCGCACGCCGGCGTGGATCGTGAAATAGTCGACACCCTGCTCAGCCTGCTCGATCAGCGTGTCGCGGAACAATTCCCAGGTCAGATCCTCGGCGACACCACCGACTTTCTCCAGCGCCTGGTAGATCGGCACCGTGCCGATCGGCACCGGCGAATTGCGGATGATCCACTCGCGCGTTTCATGGATGTGTTTTCCGGTCGAAAGATCCATCACGGTGTCCGCGCCCCAGCGGATCGCCCAGACCATCTTCTCGACTTCCTCGGCGATCGAGCTCGTCACGGCGGAATTGCCGATGTTGGCGTTGATCTTCACCAGGAAATTCCGGCCGATGATCATCGGCTCGGATTCCGGATGATTGATGTTGTTCGGGATGATCGCGCGGCCACGCGCGACTTCATCGCGCACGAATTCCGGCGTGATCGATTTCGGCAATGCCGCGCCGAACGACTGCCCCGGATGCTGCTTGGTCAGATGTGCCTCGCGCAGCGCATCGACGCGCTGATTCTCGCGGATCGCGACGAATTCCATCTCGGGCGTGACGGCGCCGCGCCGTGCGTAGTGCATTTGCGATACGTTCGCGCCCGCCTTCGCTCGCCGAGGTTTCGGCAGCGACGGAAAGCGCACGTCGGCGAGCTCGCGCGCGGTGGCATGCCTGCGCGTGAATGGAGACGTGAAATCGGCGAGGGCATCGCTGTCGCGGCGATCGGCAATCCAGGACGCGCGCAACGCCGGCAGTCCCGTTGCGAGATCGACGCGAAACGACGGATCAGTGTACGGGCCGGACGTATCGTAGACGACGAACGGCGCGTTCTTCTCGGCACCGAACGTCGACGGCGTATCGGCGAGCGCGATCTCGCGCATCGGCACCGCGATGTCGTCGCGACTGCCGCGCACATGGATTTTCGTCGAACCCGGAATCGGGCGCGTCACCGTTTCGGAAAGTTCGGCGGCTTCGCGCAACAGCGCGGCGGGCAAGGCATTCATCGGTTTGCATCCTGCTGATCGTGAAATCCGCACGACAACGCGCAGATACTTGCGAAGGATTTCGCTCGAAGCGGAGACGCTCGGGAGTTCTGACCGAACCCTGAAGCTTCCCTACGCCGGTTTCAGCCGGATCAGGTTCGAAGGGTCTGTCTCAGCCCGCAGGTCCAATCGCTCGGATCCTGACGAGGCACCCCCGCTTCGGCCGCTATTGCACCACGCCGCGCGCGGCGTCGCCAGTTTTGCATCGCGGATCGACTACGATGCGCGCTCTGCCTTCGTTCCGAGTCGAAGACATGCCGATCCATTCGATGAGACTGCTGACCGCCGGCATCGCCCTGCTCGCCGTCGCATCGCTCCATGCGGCCGAACTGAACGACCGCGACAAGGCCTTCATCGCCTACGGACAACCAACGCTCGCGTTCGTCCACGCCAACGTGATCGACGGAACCGGTGGCAAGCCGAAATCCGACCAGACGCTGGTCATCGACAATGGCCGGATCAGCGCGCTCGGCGCGTCGCGCAAGGTGAAGGTCCCGAAGGGCGCAACCGTCATCGATGCGCAAGGCAAGACACTGCTGCCCGGCTTCGTGATGATGCATGAGCACATGTTCTATCCGGCCGGAGAGCTCGTCTACAACGAGCTCATCTTCAGCTTTCCGCGGCTTTATCTTGCCGGCGGAACGACGACGCTGCGCACGGCCGGCACGATGATGCCGTACGCGGACCTCAACGTACGCGACGCGATTGCCGGCGGCGCGATGATCGGCCCGGACATGGACGTCACCGGCCCTTACCTCAACGGGCCCGGCTTGCCGATCGCAGCCGTGCATGCGCTGACCGGCGTCGACGATACCGATCGCACGGTCAATTACTGGGCCGACGAAGGCGTCACCTCGTACAAGGCCTACATGCAGATCACGCGCGCCGAACTGCAGCGCGCGATCGAGATCGCGCACCGGCGCGGCAGCAAGGTCACGGCGCATCTCTGTTCGGTGACGTATCGCGAGGCGGTGAATCTCGGCATCGACGATCTGGAGCATGGGTTCTTCGTCGCGTCCGATTTCGTCAAGGACAAGAAACCCGACGAATGTCCCGGCGCAAAGGTCGTCACGCACACGCTCGCAGAACTCGATCTCGATTCGCCCGAAGTGAAATCGCTGGTTCAGTTGCTCGTCGACAAGCATGTGGCGCTGACGTCCACGCTCACGGTGTTCGAGACGTTCGTCACCGGGCATCCGAAAGCGGCGCAGGGCGTGCTGGACCTGATGATTCCGGAAGTCCGCCAGCAGTACGAGACGACTTACGCCTCCGTGCAGAAGAAGGCCGATCCGGACTGGCTCGCCGCGTACCCGAAGATGGCGAAACTCGAAAAAATGTTCGTCGATGCAGGGGGTGCGTTGCTCGATGGCACCGATCCCACCGGCTACGGCGGCGTCGTCCCGGGCTACGCGAGCAAACGCGAGATCGAATTACTCGTGCAGGAC
>DASYJJ010000315.1:0-4325 GCA_035996605.1 Rhodanobacteraceae bacterium | reverse complement strand
TGCGTTGCGCGGGGATGCCGAACTTCTGCGTGCGGCCGAGCGTCTGTTCGAGAACGAGCCGGAACCCGGCGACCGCGAGTCGTAGCTGCGACGCAGACTCGCACCTTCCGCGCAGTCTCGGCACTTCGCCGGCATGACGATCAGCAGGTTTTCGAGCGCGATGCCGCCGCTCGGCGATAATCACAGCATGCAACCCACGATCCGCCGCAAACTCGAACAGCTCGCCGAGCGCCATCAGGAGCTCGAGCACCTGCTTGCCAGCGCAGAAGTGCTGAACGATCCTAAGCGCCTTCGCGACATCTCGAAAGAACACTCGCAGCTCTCGCCTTTGACGACGGCGTTGCGCGACTACGACGAGAACGGCAGCGCGCTCGAATCGGCGCGCGCGATGCTGGAGGACCCCGAGCTCAAGGCGCTCGCCCTGGACGAGATCGCCTCGCTCGAGACCGAACGCGTGCAGCTCGAGCGCGATTTGAACGTGCTCCTGATTCCCAAAGACGAACGCGACGAGGCAAATCTATTTCTCGAGCTTCGCGCGGGAACCGGCGGCGACGAAGCCGCCATCTTTGCCGGCGATCTCTTTCGCATGTACGCGCGCTATGCCGAACGACGCGGCTGGCGCGTCGAGATCCTCTCGACCAGCGACGGCGAGCACGGCGGCTACAAGGAAATCATCGCGCGCATCGAAGGCAAAGGCGCATTTTCGCGTCTCAAGTTCGAATCAGGCACCCACCGCGTGCAGCGCGTTCCCGAGACCGAAGCACAGGGACGAATTCATACCTCGGCTGCAACCGTCGCGATCCTGCCCGAAGTCGACGAGATCGACGACGTCGAGATCAGGGACGCCGATCTCAAGGTCGACACGTTCCGTTCATCGGGCGCGGGCGGCCAGCACGTCAACAAGACCGATTCGGCGATCCGCATCACGCATCTGCCGACCGGCATCGTCGTCGAATGTCAGAACGAGCGCTCGCAGCACGCCAATCGCGACAGGGCGCTGAAGCGGCTCAAGGCGGAACTCCTCGAACGCGAGCGCGAAAAGCAGAATCAGGTCGAAGCCGCGTCACGCAAGCTGCAGGTCGGATCCGGCGACCGCAGCCAGCGCATCCGCACCTACAATTTCCCGCAGGGCCGAGTCACCGATCACCGCATCAATTTGACGCTGTATCGCCTGCCGGAAATCCTCGCCGGCGATCTCGACGAATTGATCGATGCGCTCTCGCGCGAGGATCAAGCCGACCAGTTGCAGCGCGTCACCGGCGCTGTTTGACCCAGCTCACAATGTTTGCCCGATCACGTCCGACTGCACGCGGGCAGCCGGCTCGATTGCCATCACGTCATTGTCGCGCAGGTTCGAGTGTGTCCCGGGCGGCGTCCAGCCGCAGCCCGAGTCACGTTTGTTCAGAGTTCCTGCTTGGTTGCGTCGGTTTCGAGATGGACAACCGAATTCATCGCGAGCGGCCAATTGGTATCCAACTCGACATCGGCGCCGCCGACGTGCCAGCGGCACGAATCGTCCGCGCCGATGCGCGCCGAGAAGCAGATCGGCACGTGCGCAACGCCGGCGAGCCCGTGACCGGCGATCGTCTCCGGCGTAAATGTCCAATGTTTGACGGCTGCGACCGCGGCATGCTCGATGTCGCTGCCCGCTTTCGGCAGGCCACCATCGATCGGTTTCGCGCTGGTGACGTTGCCGGCTGCGTCGTAGTGCACTTCCAGCATGACCGCGCCGCCGCGCTTCGACATCTCGGCGCCGTCGGGATATTTCGGCGCCGTCATCGTTCCGTAACGCGCTCCGGTTCCGGCATTGCGCACCAGGACGCGATAAAAGCCATCGACCGGCTCGAGTCTGATATTCAGGGTCAGTGTCGTTTGCGCGGGCGCCGGCTTGCCATTGACTTTACCGGTCGTGAAATGCCACTTCCGGACCGCGGGTTCGAGGCGCTGGTAGATTCCTCGATTGGTCTCAACGGTGGGCTGCAACGAGGTGATCGCCCCGGTCGCATCCAGTGACAAGCTCCAGCTCATCGTGAGATCGACCGGCTTGGGAGGTGCATGGGCCGCAAGAGCCAGCACGGGAATCGACGACAACAGCAAAGCCAACATGCGCGACATCACGACAACCTCCCTTTTCCGACGGGCAAGCTTAGCGCGACGCCTGTCGATGTAAAAGTGGAAACACTCGCCCCGCTGGCGCGGTTGGCTGCCGTCGGCTAGCGTTGCACGATGAGCCAGTCCGTCGACGAAGCTGCTCTCGGCGCGATTGCCGACCTACTCGGGAGTGGACGCATTGCTGAAGCCGAATCCGCCGCAGCTTCTCTTTTGCGCGACGCGCCTTCGAATCTGGAAGCGATGCGTCTTCGCGCGATCGCGCTGCTTCAGCTCGGGCGGCTCGACGAAGCGCGCTATTCCCTCGATGCGGCATTGAAGATCGCACCGCAATCGATCGAGCTCTTGTGCAATCTAGGCAGCGTCGAACTCGCGAGCGGTGATGCGATTGCGGCGCTGTCGGCGCTCGACCAAGCGTTCGCGCTCGCGCCGACGCATCCGGCGGTGCTACTCGGACTGGGCAACGCACGCCGGGCCAGCGGCGATCTCTCGGGCGCGCAAGAAGCGTACGCAGCCGCGACACGTTTCGAGCCGGGTCACCTGGGCGCGTGGCTCAATCTTGCCGCGGTGCAACTCGTGCTCGGAAGCAACGAAGAAGCCGAACGGACTGTGCGGCGTGCCCTGACGCTCGCGCCGGAATATCCGGAAGGACATCTGCTGTTGGGCCATGTGCTGGCTGCGCAGCATCGCCACCACGACGCGCAATCGGCGTACCAGGCGGGCATGCGCATGGCGCCTCGCGATGCGCGTTTTCCGTATCACGCAGCGTTGATGGCCGAGGAGCAAAAGCATCTCGCCGCAGCCGCGGCGTTGCATGCGCGTGCGCTCGCACTCGATCCCTCACTGCACGCGGCCCTCGGGCAGCTCGTCTTTTTGAAGCGTCAGCTCTGCGATTGGCGCGATCTCGACGAGCTCTCGGCACGACTGCGCGCACGTGTCGCCGAAGGCGCTGCTGGCATCGCCCCTTTCGCTTTTCTGTCCGAGCCCGCGGGTGCCGATGAGCAACTTCGCTGCGCGCGTAATTTTGCCGCGGGAATCGAAGCCGGAGTCGTATCGCTCGGCCGACGCTTCGAATTTCCAGTCGCAGCAACGACACGTGCGGACCAATTGCGGATCGGCTTCGTGTCCAACGGCTTTGGAAATCACCCGACCGGCCTTTTGATCGTCGGGCTGATCGAAGCACTGCGCGACGAGCGCATCGATACCATCCTGCTTTCCACGTCGCGCAACGACGGCAGTCCGATCCGCCGCCGCTTGCAGGATGCGGCGGCGGAATGCCACGACGTGGCGGACCTGACGCCGGCAATGCTCGCCGCACGCATCCATCGGGAGCGTCTCGATATCCTGGTCGACCTTCGCGGCTACGGCGACGGCGGTGTTTCGCACGCCCTTGCGCTGCGACCGGCGCCGGTGCAGGTCAACTGGCTCGCGTATCCGGGCACTTCGGGCGCGCCGTGGATCGATTACGTGATCGCCGACCGGGTCGTTCTTCCGTCCGCACTGCGCGAGCATTTTTCGGAGCGCATCGCCTACCTGCCGCGCTGCTTCCAGCCATCGGACCCGAGCCGCATCATTGCCGACCCGCCTTCGCGCGCAGCGTGCGGATTGCCTGCGAGTGGTCCCGTGTATTGCTCGTTCAACAACAGCTACAAGCTCAATCGCGACAGCATGCGCCGCATGTTCGCGGTGCTGTGCGCGGTTCCCTCCGCGGCGCTCTGGCTACTTTCCGGTCCCGAAAACGCGGACGACCGTCTGCGTGCAACGGCTCGCGAAGACGGCATCGATCCGACGCGAATGGTCTTCATGTCCAAGTTGCCGCATCCGGAATACCTCGCACGCTATCGTCACGCGGATCTTTTTCTCGATACGCGACCCTACAACGCGCACACGACGGCATCGGACGCCATCTGGGCCGGCTGTCCGCTGCTGACGGTGCCCGGCAGCACTTTTGCCGGACGTGTTGCGGCGAGCCTGAATGCGCACCTTGGAATGCCGACGCTGAATTCCGTCGACGATGCGTCATTCATCGAGACTGCCGTGCGCATCGGCGTGGACAACGAGCGGCGCGCGGCGGTGCGTGCCGAACTCGCCGAACGGCGATCCGCCAGCGGCCTTTTCGACATGCGCGCGTTCGCGCGCGACTTCACCATCCTTCTGTCGCGAATGGTCGAGCGACATCGCCGCGGCCTCGAGCCCGCCGACCTCGATTGAACCCG
>DASYJJ010000314.1:0-7111 GCA_035996605.1 Rhodanobacteraceae bacterium | reverse complement strand
TCGGATGCCGTCAAGCCGTTCTCAGCCCAGCTGCCGTAGGGATAGGAGTCACGCTCGCAGCGATCGATCTCGCCGCTGCAGGTGCCGCTCATCTGGCAGTGATTCTCGATGCACGAACTGTGATCGGTGATCTCCAGACACCCGACTTCGACGTTCGAGCTGCCGGCGAGGCTGAGCACCGAAGCCGCGCGCTCCGTGCCCCACAACTGCGGCGGTGCCGAGCAGTCGGCACCGAGAATGCGCGTCGGCTGGCTTGCCGAAGGACCGCTCGGCACCGGCGCCATCGTGCACGCGTAGGTCGCACCGGTGTTGCAGCTCGACGCGCCCGGAGCACCGTAGCCGATCATGTAACTGCCGGACTTGATCAGGAGCGTGTCGCCGCCTTTGATCAATGGAACTGCGCTTTGCCCGTACGGCGGCGCAGGCAACGCGATCATTGGACTCGACCAGGCGCAGGCATGTCCACCACCTTTGCCCGGATACGGCGCGTCCGCCAATCCGTTGCACTGCGAAGCCACGCCGCCGTCGGTGCGGACGAAGTACGTAGTGGCGCCCTGTTTCGGATGAGGGGTTTCACGCGCCAAGGAAGCATCTGTCGTCAACGTCAACGCGGCGACGAACGCACACGCATGGAACATCAGTCGGCAATGGGTCTTGCGCGGCGCTCGCCTACGCCATCGCGCTGCGAGATCTCGCATGGATTCCGTTCGACTTGTCATCCGAATGATGCGCACGTTCAATCGCCGCGAAACGCCAGCCAATGATAGTAGGCGAGACCGACCCATTCATGCAGCGCCTGGGTGGTTTTGATCGCCGCGCCCGTCTGCGGCACAAGATACCCGGGCAGACCGAACGGTACGAACCGTGAATCGGTCGGGTACGCGCAGACGCGGAATCCGGCGTGCTCGAAGGCAAACGTGGCGCGAGGCATGTGTGCTGCGGAAGTGACCAGCGAAATCCGCAATGGATGCGCCAGCAACTCCGCGGTATTGCGCGCGTTTTCCCAGGTATCTTGCGACGTCGTCTCGACGCGGATCACATTAGCGGGCACATCCATTGTCTGGGCCAATGTCTTCATGAGAATGCTGTCGGCCGCCGCATTCCTGAATGAGGGACCGCCAACGAACACGAGCGCTGGCGTCTTCTGATTGCGCCACAGAGCGACTCCGGCAAGCGTGCGACGCAGGCTTGCGACACCGAGCGCCGCGAGGTCATCTGCATCCACCGCGGCTCGGTCGGAACCGCCGGCCAATACGATCACGGCTTCAGGCGTTGCACCCGTATCGCAACTTTCGCTCACGCCGGCGTTTCTTTCCAGAGATCCAATCAACAGATTCGCGCCGAGCGGCATCGCGCCGAGCAAACCCGCCGCGCCGAGAAGCGAGCAGAAAACAAGCGATGTCGATCGACGCCTGCGCGCACGAAGCGCGTACGGCAGCCATGCGCCTGCGAGCAGAATCCAAGTCAACGGCGAGAGCAGGAGGCCCATGCGGCTACGAACGCCGCCAGACGCCGCGCTTCAGCGCTGACAACGCCGCTATCGAACCGTTCGGCATCAGGCTCGCCAGCTTCATCATCCACCAACGCGGATCGCGCTCGATCTCACCCGCGCGCGCAAGAAGTGTTCGCGCGCCGCCAGCGTCTCCCTGTTTGATCCGAAACCCTGCATTCTCGATCAGCGCGAGCCGCTCGCGCGACGCGAATGCTTGCGCTGCACCGGGCGCATAACGCTCCGGATGTCTGGACAACCGTTCCGCGATGCTTATCAGACCGCTATTCATCCCCTCTGCATTGTTCGACAAGCTCGTCGAATGGATGCGGTATCCCAACAGAGGCGCGTCGACGACGAGCAGGTCGCCGCGCGCCAGCACGCGCAGCAGGAATTCATAGTCTTCGCAACGTCTCATGTCCTCGTCGAACCCGCCGGTTGCGAGCGCCAGATCGCGACGCACCAGCAACGTCGATGGAAAAAATGCCATCCCGATCGACATCAGCCGCAAACCCATTCCATCCAGGCGGCCGACATCGCGTTGCAGAAGCTGCGGCGTCAGGGCGTCGTAGCGCGCGCGTCGACTGGCTATGAGAGACGGGAGCGTCACTTCGCCATCGCCGCGAAACTGATAGAGGTCGCACGCGACGGCCGCAACATCGGGTGCGAGGGTCAGCGCATGCGCTTGACGCGCGAGTTTCTCAGGGTGCCACAGGTCGTCGGCATCGAGCAGAGCGACCCAGTCTCCCGTCGCGCTGGCGATACCGGTATTGCGCGCTGCAGAGACGCCGCGATTCGGCGTCGAGATCACGCGTGCACCGAAGTTCTCGGCGCGCTTCGCGGTGTCGTCGGTCGAGCCGTCGTCGACTACAATTACTTCATCGGGCGCGAGTGTCTGCGCAGCAACGCTGGCGAGTGTCTGTTCCAGCAGTCCGGCGGCGTTGTATGCGGCAATGACGACGGAGATGCGCACGACGGCCGATCCTCAGACCGCTTTCGCACGCGGGAACTTGACGAACTCCCTCAGCCGGCTGTCGAGCCCAAGCGCCGGCAGCACGAACACGAAGATCGTCAGCACGCCCATCGCGGCAATTCTTCCCCAGTGCGAGACGACGCCGAATAGGTCCGTACCGTGCGCCATCGCTATGAGCAGAATCGCGAGGCCGACGGCGCTCGCGGTTGCGCGAAGGTCCGGAAGCCGAAGCAAATGCTTTGGACAGAACACGCAATGCGCGACGCCGAGCGCACCGTAGCTGACGAAGGTTGCATAGACCGCACCCATGACGCCCATTTTAGGAATCAGCACGAGATTGAGCAGCACATTGAGCACCGCCGCCGCCGCGGTCAAGCCCAGAATCAACATCGAGCGCTTCTGCAGCAGCAGACCGTAGCCGCCCAGATCGAGGATCGGAAACAGCGCGTAGTTGATGCCTATGAGAACGAATACGGGCGCTGACGCCGCCTTGGTGGGACCACTGAGCGCGAGCAAGGCGTCCGCGCCGACGACCCAAAGAACCGCTGCGATGGCGAAACTGCAATAGACCATTGGCAACAGCACGCGGTCCTTGAGAGCGCGCAACGCCGCGGGCCCCTCGGTCTCGTAGAGACGGTTCGCGACCGGATTGAACGCCTCGTACAAAGTTGCGTTCAAAAAAATGCTGACCGTCATCGCGAGCGAATAACCGATGGTGTAAACGCCGACCTCGGCGTAGTCGTGCGTCATGAACTTGAGCATCACGCGATCGATGGAAATCAGCGCGACACCGGCAAGCTCGCTCACCAGCAGCGGAAAGCCGTAACGCAGGGACTCGATGAATGGCGCGCCCTGCATCGCACCGAACCGGAATGGCAGATGCCTCCACACGAACGCCGCGTAGATGGCCAGCATCATCGTCGCGGCGAGAAGGCGACCGCCGTAGACCGCGAGCGCCGAATGCGCAATCAGCTCCACCGCGCCGAGAATCAGCACGAGCTCCAGCCAGCGCGCCAGGACGCGAAGCGTCACCGTCAGCATCGACTGTTCGCGCGCTCGCATGACCATTTCCGAGAAGCTCGTCGACACACCGAGCGGTATGGTCAGCAACGCGAACCAGAACACCATCGAATAGGGCTCGGCCGAAAGCCACGAGACGATCGTCAACACCGATGTGGCGAGCAGCCACAGACCGAACGATACGATCGCCGGCACCAGCACCAGATTGGTCGCGAAACTCGCCATTCCGCGCGCGTCCGCCCGGTGCGGGTAGTAGCGCAGGATCGAGTGTTGCGCGCCGAGCTTGGCTACGCCGAGCGCGAGACCAATCCATGTGTCGAAATAACCGAGAATGCCGTACTGCGTGTTGTCCAGCAGCCGGGTGAGGATCGGAAACGATATGAATCCCGCAATCAGTACCAGGAAACTCCCGACCGAATACCTGAGGTAGTGGACCGCGACTGAAGGAACTTTGCGTGTCATCTGAGCGGGCTGCTACCGTTTGCGCGAATCAAGCGCGGCTGTAAAAGAACGAAGGTTTTGCGATTTTTCAGCGGGACGAATCAACGTGCCGCATTCGATTCCGCTGCAGCCATGTGCTGTTCCCACGCGAGCGAGGTGCTGGCGATCACGTCGAGATCGTTCAGTCGCGGTTTCCATCCAAGCACCGAAGCGATGCGCGACGCCTCCGCGATCAACACGGGCGGATCGCCCGCGCGCCGCGGCAGATCGATGGCCGGAATCGGCGCGCCGTGCGCGCGGCCCACAGCGTCGAGCACCTGGCGTACCGAATAGCCGTGCCCATAACCCACATTGAGCGTCGCGCTCGCGCCGCCGTCCCGAAGGTAGTTGAGCGCATCCAGGTGCGCGCGTGCGAGATCGTCGACGTGGATGTAATCGCGCACGCCGGTTCCGTCGGGCGTTGGATAGTCCGTTCCGAACACCGAAACCTGCGATCGCTTTCCGACGGCGGCCTCGCACGCCACCTTTACCAGCAGCGTCGCGTTGCGCGTCGATTGACCGATGCGCTTTTCCGGATCGGATCCGGCGACATTGAAGTAACGCAGCGCGACATAGCGTGGACCACCCGCGGCGGCGAGATCGCGCAGCATCCATTCGCTCATCAGCTTGGACGTGCCGTACGGATTGATCGGCGCGGTCGGAGTATCTTCGTCGGCCTTGCCGCTGGGCGGAATTCCATAAACCGCCGCCGTCGAGGAAAATACGACCTGGCGCACGCCGGCCGCAGCGCACTCTTCGAGCAAGTTTCGCGTCGCACACGTGTTGTTGCCGTAGTAACGCAACGGATCGGCAACCGATTCCGGCACGATCGTGCGTGCTGCGAAATGCATCAACGTATCGACGCGGTGCTCGCGCAGCAGATCACGAACCACACCGCGGTCGCCGCAATTGTCGACGACAAGCGGCGCTCCCAGCACGGCGTCCGCGAATCCGGTGCTGAGATCATCGAGCACGACGACATGATGACCCGCGGCCACGAGCTTGAGCACGACGTGACTGCCGATGTAACCGGCCCCGCCCGTGACGAGAATCGTTTCGTTCATGCGACCCATGCCTGTTGTCGTCGAGAAACCGGGCTACCGTCTCACGATGGCGCCCGGACGTCTGCCGACGAGCAGTCGGCGCAGCAATCCCTTCCACGCATCGATCCGCAATGGATCGCGTCGCAAAGCCCGCGCGAATGCCGCAATCGCGGGCCCGATCTGCGGTTCGCGTGCGAGCTCGTGGCCATGATCGGCGTCGATGGCCGCACGCGCGCGCCGCAACAGCGGACGCCCGCGAGAGCGCCCCGCATATTTCTCGACGAGCAGCTTGCGTGCGCGCCACATGCGATCGGTATTCGCGCTCATGTTCGAGCCGTGGATGCGATAGAGCGCGTGCACGCCTTCGATATAGACCACATTCGACGCTTCCGCAATGCGCAACCACAGGTCGCGATCTTCGCAGCCGAGCCGGTTGAACGCCGGATCGAACTGACCGACGCGCGCGACCACGCTGCGCCGGAACACGGCGGTCGGACAAACGATGTGCTGGCGCCGAAGCAATACTGCGGTGTATGGATCACGTGCGTCGCGGCCCCAGCGCGGTTCTTCCTCGACCGTGAAACGCGTTCCTTCCGCGTCGATGTACTCGGAGTCCGCGTGCACGAGACCGATGGCAGGATCGCGCTCGAGGATATCGACGCATATAGAAAGGTGTTCCGGCAGCCACACATCGTCCGCATCGAGCAGCGCGAGGTAGCGCGCCCGTGCGGCGGCAATCGCCGCATTGCGCGCAAGCGGCAAGCCGGCGTTCGGTTGGTGAATCACGCGCACGCGGCCAGGATTCGCTGCCGCATACCGGTCGGCAATCGAACCACTGCTGTCGGTCGAACCGTCGTCGACGACAATGACCTCTATGTTGTGCAGTGTCTGCGCGAGTGCGCTTTCGATCGCCTGTGCGATGAACGGCTCACCGTTGTAGACCGGCATCAGCACGCTGACGAGCGGCAGCGAAAACGTCGTATCCCGCGCGAGCACGGGTTCGTTGGATACATGGATCTGCGCCGTAGCAGCGGAAACCTGGCCGCGAGCATCCACGACCTCGGCTTGGCCGACGCTGCAATACGTGTGGCATCCCCACAAGTCCGGCAGCCACGACGGCGATATTCGCGACAACTCACGCTCGCGATAACGAGTCGGACTGAGTTCCAGCACTTCGTTGAAGACGATCGCCGCTCCATAGTCCGGCGCACAATCCTGCGCGGGTCTGATCAGTCGGCCATTTCGTTCGAACAGGCGCCCCGCCGGACGCGCGCGTCTGACATCGCGGACGATCGGGTTCGACGGATGCGGCTTATACGGACCCGTCAACGCGGTCGCGACGAACAGGAACAACTCATCGCACGTGCTGCCCCCGCTTTCGGACACGCCGGCGAAGAGATACCAATACCCGTCCTTCCGATACAACGTCGGATCGACGCATTGGCAACCGCTCAAAAGATCGCCCACGTGCTCCCACAGAAGCGGCAACCCGGCTGCGCGATAGAGACTCGCGCGCCGCACGGAACCCGACTCGACGGTCAGGTACCAGGTTCCGTCGGATTCGAATACTTGCGGATACGATAGATGCCACGGTCGCTCCAGCGCGATCCCGAGCCGTCGCGCCTTGTTGTCCGCCAGAAGTTCCAGGCACGCGATGACGCCCTTGTTGTCGTGGATGCTGTATTCCTCGACGAACATCAGGCGCCTGCCATTGCACTCGACGATGCACGGGTCCGCCCAGTACCGCCCGCTCGGCGCGACCAGTGCCGCAACCTCGCCGACATCTGGAGCGACCGGATCGAGCAACTCTCGCGAGCGTCTCAACGCAAGGAACCAGGTATCGCCTCCGTACCAGAGACGGCGCCGCCAACGCAATGTGTGCTGCAATGAAACGGCAAATGCGCGCAATCCGCTGCCGAACGAAAATGCCTCGTCCGTATCGCGCAGATGCAGCAGCGCCGTGCCTTGCCGCGGCATGTTCAGTCGTCCCGCGTGGAGATCGCGCAGACCGCCCAGCAGCAGGCCCGGAAGTTTGTGCAGGATCTGTTCGCGCTGCAGTGCGAACGATCCGGCCTGCGTCGCCACATTGCCGCTTGCGAGCACGAC
>DASYJJ010000313.1:0-7397 GCA_035996605.1 Rhodanobacteraceae bacterium | reverse complement strand
TGATGGATGACAGCCACCATGGCGGCGGCATCTACTTCGGCGGCGCCGGCGATCTGACGATCCGCTTCTCGTGGGTGTTCCTCAACCAGGCCGGCTACGGTGGTGGCATTGCGGTGAATCCCTCCGGACCCACGACCTTGAATCTCATCGGGTCGACCGTTTCGGCGAATACCGCGCTCGATACCGGCGGCGGCATCCAGATCGAGGGCCCGACGACGTTGACCTTCGCCATGGAGGCGGGCAACACCAACTACATCGCGCAGAATGCCGCGCTGGGTAACCTTGGCGATGGCGGCGGCATCAAGGTGATCGGCCCGGCGGTCGCGAACCTTGCCTCTGCGGTGGTGGACCTGAATACCGCGGCCTCGGGCGCCGGTATTTCGGCGATCGCGACAAGTCAGGGACCGGCTTACGTCAATCTGTACACAACGGATCCGAACGTCCCGGTCACGTTGTACGGCAACGTCGCGACGCAGGACGGCGGCGGCATGTTCCTGCTCTCGAACGGTTCCAATCTCGCCAAGCTGTGCGCGTTTGATTTCGCGATCGACGCGAACTCGGCGACCTACGGTGGCGCAATCATGGCCGCGACCGACGGCAACGGCGACGGCTCCATCGCATTCCTCAATTCGGACGGCTGCGACCGGCCGGTCGACTCGGTTGCCTGCACGCCGGGTGCGGCCTGCAACGAAATCAACGACAACATTTCCTCGACCACTGAAGGAACCGGCACGATTCATGTCGCTTCCGCCGGTGCGCTGTCGGCGAGCCGCTTTGCGATGCGTCGCAATACGGCCCTCTCGCTGATCCGATTCGATGCCGACGCAGAGCCGAGCAACGGCGGCGGCGACTACGTGCATCTGCACGATTGTCTCTTCGTCGACAACACCATCGCCGGCAATCTGCTCTTTGCTCTCGGCGGAGCCGCGCAGACGCAGGTCATCTTCGATACCTGCACACTGGCGAACAACGCGATGGGGAACAACAACTACGTGCTCGGCGCCGATACCAATTTCGCCGAAGTGACCAACTCGATCATCTATCAGCCGAACCAGCCGTCGTTCATTTTCTTCGGTCCCACCGGCGACCTCACCGCACGCTATATCTTGACCAACGACACGATTCCGTTCACCGGCTATGACGGCATCGTCGACGGCGGACCGGAATTCGTCGATGCGGCCAATGGCGACTATCACCAGGCACGCACTTCCATGGGCGTCGATTTCGCGCCGGCCAACGACGGCGTGGATTTCGACGGCAATCCGCGCTCGGTGGATCTGATCGATATTCCCGACCAGTGGGGCACGATGGATGTCGGCGCGTACGAGATCCAGACGCAGAAGGTGCTCGGCTGCAGCAACGCGGACACGATCTTCTGCGACGGGTTCGACGGCGAGCTTTGAGAGCAAACTTGCGAAGCCATCGCGCTGCTGCGCGATGGCTCCTGCGAAACGGCTCCTGGCACGGCTGATGTGAGTCCCGCCGGCGCGTCGGTCGGCGCGCCGCGGCTGTGTCGTCATGTTCGCTCGCAGACTCCGGCGACGCCCGACCGTCACGCGAGACGCGTTTTCCCGCCGCACCACGCGCAGAAGCGGTTGTTTGGCGCCGCTCCCGCACCCATTTTCGTCCCTTACCGTGGGCCAGCCGCTCGCTTCGCCGCGGCCTCGCAAGCAATTGCCCGGCCCGCCGGTCCTTGGATCAGCAACGTGATCCATACTCGACGGAGCCCATCATGTCCAAGCCACGCAATCCCGCCGCCTTCGATCCGGCCCGACGCCAGCTCCTGCTCGGTGGCGCAGCGGCCGCTGCCGTCCTGGGCGTCAGCTTTGCCGGGTGGCGCCGTTTCGGCATGCGTCCTGCGATCGCAGCCGAGAACGAACACTTCGAAGTCACGCACACCGACGCCGAATGGCGCGCGTTGCTGACGCCCGATCAATACGCCGTGCTGCGCCAGCAGGGAACGGAATGGGCTTTCTCGAGCCCGCTCGATCACGAAAAGCGCAGCGGCACATTCGCCTGCGCGGCCTGCGCCAATCCGTTGTTTTCATCGAAGACCAAGTTCGACAGCGGCACCGGCTGGCCGAGTTTCTATCAGCCGCTGCCGCATGCGGTGAACGAAGCCAACGATAGTTCGATCGGCATGCTTCGCACCGAAATCCATTGTCGTCGCTGCGGTGGCCATCTCGGTCATGTGTTCGATGACGGCCCGGCGCCGACCGGCCTCCGCTATTGCATGAACGGCGTTGCCCTGACGTTCAAGGCCGACGCGTGATCGACGGAGCGCATTCATGACGCTTCTGATCCTCGCGTATCTCGGCGGCGTGCTGACGATTCTGAGTCCGTGCATCCTGCCGGTGCTGCCGTTCGTTTTCGCGCGTGCCGGTCAATCGTTCACGCGGAGCGGACTGCCGATGCTGTTCGGCATGGCGATCACGTTCGCGCTGGTCGCGATGCTCGCCACGGTCGGCGGTGCGTGGGCCGTGCATGCGAATCAGTACGGACGCTATGTGGCGCTCGTGATCCTCGCGGTGTTCGGAATCACGCTGCTCCTTCCCCATTTCGCCGATCGGCTGATGCAGCCGCTGGTTGCGCTCGGCGCGCGCCTTTCGTCGACGGCTGAAAAAAGCGAGGAAACGTCCTCGGCGTTTTCGTCGGTTCTGCTCGGTATCGGAACCGGACTCTTGTGGGCGCCTTGCGCCGGTCCCATCCTCGGACTCCTGCTGACCGGCGCCGCGTTGCATGGCGCGAACGTCGGTACATTCGGTTTGCTGCTCGCGTACGCCGCCGGCGCTGCGACTTCGCTCGCCGTCGCGCTGCTGATCGGCGGTCGCGTGTTTGCGGCGTTGAAGAAATCGCTCGGCGCGGGTGAGTGGGTGCGCCGCGGACTTGGCGTAGCAGTGCTCGTCGCCGTCGTCGCGATTGCTTTCGGACTCGACACCGGATGGCTCGCGAATGTTTCGACCGCGAGCACGACCCGCATCGAGGAATCTCTGCTCGGCTCGATCGGCAAGGATGCGGCGATGCCGACCGCGTCGGTCGTTGCGCCTCAAGATCCGAGCGGCGCGATGATGGCCGCGAAGCCCGCGATGATGGCCGATCGCGCAACGGCGCTGCCGGTCGAAGGCACGATGCCGGCGCTCGATGGCGCGGTCGAATGGCTGAATTCGCCGCCGCTGACCGCTGCCGCGTTGCGCGGCAAAGTCGTCGTCATCGATTTCTGGACGTACTCGTGCGTCAACTGCCTGCGCACGCTGCCGTACGTGCGCGCGTGGTACGAGAAATACAAGGATCAGGGCCTCGTCGTAATCGGCGTGCACGCTCCGGAATTCGCATTCGAGAAAGACATCGACAACGTGCGTCGCGCAGTCAAGGACCTCAAGGTCGATTATCCCGTCGCAATCGACAACGACTACGCGATCTGGCGCGCCTTCGACAACCGTTACTGGCCCGCGCATTACTTCGTCGACGCGCAAGGACGCATCCGCCATCATCATTTTGGCGAAGGCGAATACGCCGAATCCGAGGAAATCATCAAGCAGCTTCTTGCTGAAGCCGGCGCGCAACACGTCGCCGCGGGCACCGTGCAGCCCGACACCGGCGGCCTCGCGCTCGCGCCCGCGAATGCCGATGTGCAATCGCCGGAAACCTACATCGGCTACGACCGCGCCGCGAATTTCGCCTCGTCCGGCGGCGCAGTGCGCGACCACGAGCACGACTACGCGATTCCGGCGCAGCTGACGATGAACCAATGGGCACTTGCCGGTGCGTGGTCTGTCGCCGACGAAAAGGCGAAACTCTCGCAGGCGAACGGCCGCATCGCGTTCCGCTTCCACGCGCGAGATCTCAATCTCGTGCTTGGTCCGGGCGCCGACGGACATCCGGTCAAATTCAGAGTTTCCATCGATGGCAAGCCGCCAGGAGACGATCACGGCATGGATACGAATGCGGATGGCGCCGGCGAAGTCACGCAGCAACGTCTCTATCAACTCGCGCGCGTCAAAGGCGAGATCGCCGATCGCACGCTCGAAATCGAATTTCTCGATGCGGGCGTCGAGGCGTTTGCGTTTACGTTCGGGTAGGGCGCGGCGACGCTTTTCGGCTCGCACGCCCGTGGACCTTGGCCATGCGCTCCGCCGCCGCTGCGAAGCGGGCGCGAAATTCCGGCGGTCCGATCACGACGACTTCGTCGCCGAGGCGCATCAGCTCGCGAATTCCGAAGTCGATCGATTCGAGCGGCAGCGTGCATCGAAACCAACCTTTGCGGTCCGGTTTGCCCGCGGTCTGCGCAGCGGCGCGCTGCACGTAAGGCCCGAGCATGTCCAGCATGTAGTTGCCTTTCGGTGATAGCCGCACGTCAGCGTGCTCGTGATAAACGCCGGTCTCGTATTCGCGCACCGCATTTTGCCAATGCGCGGCGAGATTGAAATGCTTCGGGCGCGCGAAGGGTTCGTCCGAGATCGCAGCGTCGTGGATGTTTCTCGCGCGGTACGTGCGCACGGATGAATTCTTGTTCTGCGCGACGAGGTACCAGACACCCGCCTTGAGCACCAGACCCAGCGGTCCAAGCGTGCGAGGCCGCGCTTCGTTTTCTCCGGCGCGCCGATAGCGAAGCGTGAGCATGCGCTCGCTCCAGACCGCGCGCGCGATGACGGGCAACGACGGCAATGGATCGACATCCTGGAACCACGCGCCGGGATCGAGATGAAAACGCGCAGCGATGCGTTCCGCACCGGGCTGCAGATTCGCCGGGAGTGCGGCCAGCAACTTGAGCCGCGCAGTAGCCAGCGCATCGGCAAGACCCAACTCGGCGGCGGGGCCGGGTAGACCGGCGAGAAAAAGCGTCTCCGCCTCCGATTCGTTGAGACCGGTCAGGCGCGTGCGATAACCGTCCCGCAATTGGAATCCGCCGTTGCGCCCGCGTTCGGCATAGACCGGAACGCCAGCGGCGCTGAGCTCGTCGATGTCGCGATGAATCGTGCGGACCGTGACCTCGAATTCTTCCGCGAGCTCGCGCGCGCTCATTCGCCCGCGTGTTTGCAGCAGCATCAGGATCGAAAGAAGGCGGCTTGCGAGCATTCCCGATCTTCGTCGCTAATACATGACATTAGATGACATATATAGCGCGCAATGATGTCGCACCACAAGCAGAGAGGGCTTTCCGCATGAAACCGTTCCGTGTTTCTCTCGCCGCCAGCGTATTGGTCGCTTCGATGGGCATCAGCGCGCCCGCGCCTGCCTCGCAGGATTCTCCGCAAGCAATGCAGGCCGCGCAGAATTTGTCGGGGTTGCATGACTTCGATTTTCTCGTCGGCTCGTGGCGCGTTCACCATCGCCGTCTCAAGGAGCGGCTCGCGAACAGCCACGAGTGGCAGGAATTCGAAGGCACTTGCACGATGCGGCCGCTGATGGACGGCTACGGCAACGTCGATGACAACACGATCGATCTGCCGGGCGACAACTACCGCGGCGTCGGCCTGCGTTCGTACGATCCGAAAACCGGGCAATGGGCGATCTGGTGGGTCGACAGCCGTATGCCGTTCAATCCGCTCGATCCGTCCGTGAAGGGCCACTTCGAGAATGGCGTAGGCAATTTCTATTCCGACGATACGTTGCGCGGCAAGACGATTCGCGTGCGCTATACGTGGTCGCACATCACGCCGACGACCGCGCACTGGGAGCAGGCGTATTCGCCGGACGGCGGGAAGACATGGGAAACGAATTGGCTGATGGAGTTCGAGCGCGTTTCATGACAACGCCAACGTGTCGCGGGCGAGCGTCGATCAGTGTGATGTGCGAGCCGTGTCGTCCGGTCGTGTGCTCGTCGTGGCCTTGAGTTGCGTCCTGAGATCGGCCGCATACGATGAAGCAGACGCTTTCAGCGGCGGTTCGATCTCGGCGCGCAACTCGCGCGCTTCGTCTGCACGACCCAATGCGTCGAGCGCATTGACGAGCGCGACCTTGACCTCGAGCACACGCGGATCTTCGGCCGGAAACGGCGGACTGCGCACCGCGATCGCTTCGCGCAGCAACGGCTCGGCGTCGTCGGCATGTCCGGTGGCGAGATCGGCCCGACCCAGCGCAAAGAGCGGCGTCGAGAGATTGAGATGTCCGTGCGGAAACACCGCTCGTGCCATCGTCACGCTGTCCGACGCCGTTGCGCGCGCTGTCGCCGGATCGCCGGCTTCGAGTTGTGCAAGGCTTAGCCTCGCGACGATCACGCACTGGATGGGATCGGGCTTGGCGCCACCGCGGGCCGCCAGCGCGGCGCTTGTTTCGCGCAACGCTTCATCGTAGCGATGTTCCAGACGCAGTATGTCGCCCAACGACGAGCGATCACGATTCAGCCAGCCCGACGACGGCGGCTCGTGTTTTTCCTCGATGGCAATGGCATGCCGCATCGTCGCCTCGGCTTCCGCGAGACGTCCCTGCCAGCGCAGGATGTCGGCCAGCGTCAGCAACGGATCGGCGCTGTCCCATTCGTCGTTCGAACCTTGCAGCTTTGCCCAGATTGCAAGCGACTTGCGCAGCGCCGCTTCGGCTTCGTCCAGACGCCCGATCTTCGAATAATCGCCGCCGATCGAGGTCCAGTAAGCCGCGATTGCTTCGGGCCGTGTCGCAGGTCGTTGTTCCATGCCTGGCAACGTCTCGAGGCGGCTCTTGAGCGCTTCCTGATAACGACCTTCGCGCTCGAGCGTCCAGTACAGATTTCCGCGCGCGGTGACCGTCTCGTGATGCTCTGGCCCGTAGACCTTCTCGAACACTTCGAGCGCTTCGCGCTGCAGTCGCTCCGATTCCGCGTACTTTCCGGCGTAACCCATCGTGCCTGAAAGCTCCTGCAGCGCATTGGCGACCGTGCTGTGGATCGGACCGTGCAGCTCGCGCGCGAGCGCGACGGCGTTTTGCAGCGCAGAGATCGCCTCGTCGAAACGCGACAGCTCAGTGAGCTCGTCGCCGAGCTCGAGCCAGTCGTCGAGCACGGCCTCATGCCGGTCGCCATAGATCGAACGATCGGTCTCCAGCGCGTTGCGCAGAAACGGCTCGGCCTCCTTCGAATTGTCCTGTCCGTGCAGCGATACCGCGATCACGCGTCGAGCCTCCGAGGCCGCATCGTTGCCGGCGCGACCCGCGCGCGCAGCGACGGCGATCGCCTGCTTCGCGTGATCGAGCGCATCGGCGAACTTGCGCTTGTCCGATTCGATCTTCGCAATCGTCATCAGCGTGCGCGCCCTGACTTCGTCCGGCACGCGCGGATCGGATGCCGACGCAACAGCTTCCTTCAGCAGTGGTTCGGCGTGCGCGTAGTCACCGAGGTCCCAATAAAGATGCGCGATCAGAACGATGAGGTCGAGACGCGTTCCGGTCTCCAGATCCGCGCCCGCCGACAGCTGCTGCTCGCC
>DASYJJ010000312.1:0-7264 GCA_035996605.1 Rhodanobacteraceae bacterium | reverse complement strand
GCATCAATGGGATATCCATCTCGGGAAATTCGACGCGCGCTTCGGGTCGCATCAGAATGCGGATGCGCACCATCACCGGCGTGACGCTGGGATCGTCCCATTGATCCGACCAGTCGGTGAGCTCGCCCTGATCGTCGAGCGTGCGGTATTCAAAATGTCCGTCCTGAATCTGATCGAGCAATACCGCAGGATCGGCCGGCGAGGACTCCTTGTCGTCGATATCGAAGCCGTTGAGCATCGAGTCGGTGAATTGCAGTTCCTTGCCGCCGCTGCGGCTGCCGACGAGACGCAGCGTCTGCACGTAAGGTCCGCCTTTCGAAAGATAGCCCGGCATCGGCGCGACGAAGCGCATGAAATCGCCCTTGCCTTCGAAAACGAAATTGGTACCCGTGCTTTCGTCCGTTCCGTAAGAGAGCGGCAGGATGCGGCTGATCTGGCGACGCGTGAATTCCTCGGCGACACGCAGGCGATTGGTGCGGTCGATCGCATCCTCGCCGGAATGCATCGCGCGCACGGCGGTGTGGATCGCTCCCCACGTGCCGGCGAGAAGCAATGCGAGCAGCACGATCGCGAGCATCACCTCGAGCAAAGTGAAACCGCGCGCATGCCGATGTCGAGTGAGTGCGCTCATCGCCTCGACGCGGCGCCCTGCTGACCGAGGTTGGGCTGCCCGTTGCCGCCTATCGCATTGTTCGGATCCGGATTCATCGCGCGCAACGTGCTGAAACGCGCGCTGTGCTGCACGGTGCCGTAGCGGCCGCCCCAGAAAACGGTGAGATCGAGCTGGTAGAGATCGAACGGCGCGACTTGCAACGCGCCGGGATTGCCGGCGCTGCTGGTCACGCGCTGCTGCAGACCGGCATTCTGCGTCGAACCGATTCCACCTGTGGCCTGCGGCGGCGGTTCGACGCTTTGCGGATCGATCAGCTGGATGTCGAGCTGCCAGCCGTAGGTATCGTCGAAGCGTCCGTTCGTGGTACCGGGTTCGATCTGCGTGCCGACGCCGACGATGTCGAGCTTCGATTCGGCCCAGAGCGCAGCCATCGTGTAGTCGGACGACGTGCGCGTGCTGTGCATCGAAGTCGCTAGGACCTGCATCAGCACACCGATGCCGATCGCGAAAACGAGAAACGCAGCAACCATCTCGATCAGGCTGAATCCGGCCTGCCGATGTGCGGCAATAGGTGCGTGCTTTCGTTTCACGACAATCTGGACTCGCTTCGCCACGTTAAGTTCGCTAGTGCGGATGCTCGTCGAGCGCGATGTCGCCGGTGAGCCATGCGACATTGACGCGCCATTCGCGGTGCTCCTGCAGCACGGAGATATGTCCGCCGGTCGAGCTGCCGTCGGCAAAAAAACGGATTCCGCCCGAATTGCCGTGCACTTCCTGCTCGGCCGTCGTCAGGCGCAGCGTCATGTCGTCGGGCAACTTGACCGGCGACTTGCCCGGCGCGGTATAGGAATTGTTGTCGAGGTTCAGCAGCAGGACTTCCTGCTTGCCTTTGACGATCGCCTGGCCGCGCGTATAGCGCAGAGCAGCGACAAGATCGCGGCTCGCAGCACTGACACGCGCGCTCCGCAGACTCTTGGAAAACGAGAACGTCACCGCGGTCAACGCGATCGCCAGCAGCAGGATCACGGCCATCAGTTCGATGAGCGTGAAGCCTTTGAGCCGTGATCCGGGATTCGAAATTCGGGATTGGCGACGCGGATTCACGCGTGCCGGACGCGGCTCGAGAACGCGCTGCGCGCGGCACGAAATCGTGCGCGCTTGTGCGATTCCCGATTCCCGATTCCCGATTCCCATTTTCAACTACTGCCAATTGCCCCAGTCGGCGTTGACGCCGTCGCCCCCGGCCTGACCATCCTTGCCCAAGAACATGACATCGAAATCGCCATGATCGCCCGGCGCCTTGTACTGGAAGTCATGGCCGAACGGATCTTTCAGATCGGACCCCTTCGCGTACGGACCCATCCAGTTCGCCGCATTGCCGGGCTTCGTGATCAAGTCGTCCAGACGTGCGGGCGGCGAACCGTTGTCGAGCGCGTAGGCCTCGATCTTTCCCGACAACGCCTGCACCTGCGCCTTGCCCGCACCGTATTTGCCCTTGTCGACATTCTTGCCCACCTGCTGCACGACGATGCCTGCGACGATGCCGATCAGCACGATCACCGCGAGCATTTCAATCAAGCTGAAGCCTGCGGTGCGCGGCAGGCGGCGTAGCGCACGTTGCGATGTCATGTTCATGGTGTCCTCGTTTTTATCTCTAAAATCCCGATTCCCGAATCCCGGCTCTAATGCACCGCACCGGCAATGTTCATGATCGGCAGCACGATCGCCAGCATGATCATCGCGACGACCACGGTCATCACGATCGTCGTCGCTGGAACCAGCGCCGCGAGCAAACGGTCCAGCGTGTTCTTGACTTCCACATCGAACGTATCCGCGACTTTCATCAGCATGGAATCGAGCTCGCCCGATTCCTCGCCGACGCTGATCATTTGCAGCGCCAGCTTCGGAAAGCGCTTGGACTGCGCGAGCGCGTAGCCAAGACCGCCGCCGGTCTTGACCTCTTCGGCCGCCTGCTCGACCGATTGCGCGAGCACGGTGTTGTTCATCACGTTGCGCGCCGTTGCAAGGCCGGTCAACAGCGGAACGCCGTTCTTCAACAGTGTGCCGAGCGTGCGCGCGAGACGCGCGGTTTCGATCTTGCGCGTGACGTCGCCGATGATGCGCATGCGCAGCAGGCGCTCGTCGATCTTGAGCCGCGATTCGGGATTGGCCATCTGCCGGCGGAACCAGCCGATGCCGAGCACGACCAGCACGATGATGAGCCACCAGAAACTCTGCAACGTCGAGCCGACCGCGAGCACGATCTTCGTGATCAGCGGCATCTCGACATTCATGTCCGCGAACATCGGCGCGAATTGCGGCACCACGTAGACGAGCAGGATCATCAGCGAAAAGATCACCATGCCGACCAGGAACGCCGGATAGATCATCGCGTTGATCACGCTGCTCTTGAGCGCGCGGCTGCGCTCGAGATAGTCGCCCAGACGCGCCAGCGTCGTGTCGAGCGAGCCGCCGGTTTCACCGGCGCGCACCATGTTGACGTAGAGTTTCGAGAAGCTGCCGTGCTCGGCCTCGAGCGCGTCGGAAAGCGGCGTGCCGCCGCGAACCTGATCGCGCACGCGCTCCAGCATGTGCTTGGCTTTCACGCTTTCGGGCAGATCGAGCAGGATCTGCAGAGCGCGATCGAGCGGTTGCCCCGCGCCGAGCAGCGTCGCCAGCATCTGCGTGAACTGGAGCACCTGCGCCTCGCGCAGCGTCGCGCGCTTGAACAGTGCCGCGATCAGGCCGAGCGAATCGCCGCTATCGGCCTCACGCACTTCGAGCGGGATGTTGCCGGCGTCCTGCAACTTGCCGATGACATCGTCGTGCGTGCCGACGTCCATCTGGCCGTCGAGCGTTTCGCCGGCGGGCGTGACCGCCTTGTAATAGAACAGTGTCATGCCGTCAGTTCTCCTGCGTCACGCGCAGGACTTCCTCGATCGTCGTCTGCCCCTGCAGCGCCTTGACGAGGCCGTCTTCGTACATCGTGCGCATGCCTTCCTTGCGCGCCGCTTCCTCGATATCGCCCATGCCCGCGTGTTGCATGATCATGCGGCGCAGGTTGTCGGTCATGACCAGGAATTCCATGATCGTCGTGCGTCCGTAGTAACCGGTCGGATTCGCGACGGAGGTTCCGGGCTTGTAGAGCTTGACCGGCCGCTCGTCGGTGAACCTGTCCAGATTGAATTCCTTGACGACTTCCGGCAGCGGTTCGTAGAGCTCCGCCGTCGAACGGTCGAGCCGGCGCACGAGACGCTGCGCAAGGATGCCGTTCACGGTGGAAGTCAAAAGGTAATCCTCGACTCCCATATCGAGCATGCGCGTGATGCCGCCGGCCGCATTGTTCGTGTGCAGCGTCGAGAGCACCAAGTGCCCCGTCAGCGCCGACTGGATCGCGATGCGCGCGGTTTCCAGATCGCGCATTTCGCCGATCATGATGATGTCCGGATCCTGGCGCACGATCGAACGCAGCGCGTGCGAGAAGTCGAGTCCGATGGTCGGCTTGGCCTGGATCTGGTTGATGCCTTCGATCTGGTATTCGACCGGATCCTCGACCGTGATGATCTTGACGTCCGGCGTGTTGAGCTTGGACAGCGCCGTGTACAACGTCGTCGTCTTTCCCGAACCGGTCGGACCGGTGACCAGCATGATGCCGTGCGGGAGTTCCAGCACGTTGATGAATTTCTGCAGGAACTGATCGGTGAATCCGAGCGAATGGAAGTCGAACACGATCGCTTCGCGATCGAGGATACGCATGACCACCGATTCACCGTGCGCGGTCGGCACGGTCGACACGCGAAGGTCGAGCTCCTTGCCTTGCACGCGGATCATGATGCGGCCGTCCTGCGGCAGGCGGCGCTCGGCGATGTTGAGCTTCGCCATGATCTTCACGCGCGAAATCACCGCCGCGGTCGATGCGGCCGGCGGCGACTCGACTTCGTGCAGCACGCCGTCGATGCGATAGCGGACCTTCAGGCGATTCTCGAACGGCTCGATGTGGATATCGGACGCGCGCTGCTCGACCGCGCGTTGAATGATGAGATTGACGAGCCGGATGACCGGCGCTTCCGAAGCGAGATCGCGCAGATGCTCGATGTCGTCTTCGCTGCGGTTGTTGTCGTCGGTCAGGTTCTCGACGATCGTGCCCATCGCCGATCGGCCCGAGCCGTAGTAGCGCTCGATGAGATCGTCGATCTCGCTGCGCATGCCGATGTTGAGCTTGACCGTGCGTCCGGTCGCGAGCTCGAGCGCCTGCATCGGAAAGCGGTCGGCGGGGTCGGCGACCAGCAACGTGACTTCGTTTTCACTTTCGCCGATCGGACAGATGTGGTGATGCTTCAGAAACCGCACCGACGTCTGCACGCTCGCCGGCGGCGTATCGGGAAATTCCTTCGCCGAGAGAAGCGGCAGCGAAAGCAGTTCCGATACCGCTTCGGCCATCTCGCGCTCGGAAACGAGGCCGAGGCGAGTCAGCAGCGAAACGAGGCTGCCGGAGCCCGGGTCTTCCTGATGCAGCCGGCGGCCGCGGACCAGATCGGTGTCCTTGAGATGCCCCTGCGCGACCAGGAAAAGGCAGATGCGATCGTCCAGGCTGCCCTCGGCGGCATGCGAGATCGGGGGTGCGATGGGTGCAACGGCTGCCATGGTTTCCTGCTGTCCCGTGCGGGCCGTCGGCGGCCCGCTGCGAATTGTTCCATACCCTATGCCCGGACGCCGGATCGGCCACATCAATTCTGGCCGCACCGCCGGCCGCGGTGCCGCCATCGTTCGTCCTCTCGGCTGGGACGCCCGCGGCGCGGGCATCCTTGTCCTCTCTCGGGCCTTGTTCAGACCGCCGTTTGCACCGCGGGTTCCCGGTCGGGACGCACCAGCCGTTCGATGAAACCACGGTTGAGGCCGATCCAGAGGGCCGCCGGGACGACCGCCGGCAGGATCAGAAACGCGAATTGATAGGCCAACGCGATGGCGCTCGGGGAAAGGCCAGCCCGCGCGATCGCGGCCGCGCCCCCGGCACCGGCTTCGACTGCAACGAACTTCAGGCTCTCGGCGACGATTCCGAACGACTGCGCGATCCAGATCACGACGAAGGCGATGGCCAACTCCGCCCAGCGCCGCGCCGACGACAGCGGCGTCGCCATGGCGAGCCCGCAAAAGAGCGGCAGCGAATACGCGTAGACCATCGGATTCAGCGTCGGCTCGAGAACGCCTACGCCGCCAGCGCTGCCCGCACTCGCCGGAACCGTCACCGTGATGGCTGTCGTCAACGTGAGGAGATAGCCCGCATGACCGATCACGCGGCCGGCCGCGTCGAGCACGTCCGCGCCCTGACTGAGTCCACTGAAAAGACCGGGCCAGAAATTGAGAAGAACCGTTTTTGCGAGGGCTGCCGCGGGCCAAACCCAGAGCGGCGCAGCCCAGAACCAGATCACGAAACTCAGCGGAAGCCAGAGCGCGGCTTTGAGCGCGAACTCATGGACCGGAGAAAGACGCACTACCCGATCCTGACGCGCGCGTTGCGGAACATGCGCATCCACGGCGAATCCTCGCCCCACTCGCGCGGGCGCCAACTCATCTGCACGCTGCGCATCACGCGCTCGGGATGCGGCATCAGAATCGTGACGCGGCCATCGGCCGTCGTGAAACCGGCGTCTCCGCCGGCCGAGCCGTTGGAATTCAGTGGAAAGTATTCGGTCGCCACGCCGCGGTTATCGACGAAGCGCACGCATGCGCTGGCGCGCTTGGCATCTTCGGCGTGCGCGAAAGACGTGCGACCTTCGCCGTGCGCGACCGCAACCGGAATCCGCGAACCCGCCATGCCCGCAAAGAAGATCGACGGCGATTCCAAAACTTCCAGCGTGACGAGACGCGCCTCGTACTGCTCGCTCGCATTGCGCACGAAACGCGGCCAGTGCTCCGCGCCGGGGATGATTTCTTTCAGAGCCGCGAGCATCTGGCAGCCATTGCAGACGCCGAGCGCGAATTTCGAAGGATCGGCGAGGAATCCGGCGAACTCCTCGCGCAATGCATCGTTATAGAGAATCGAAGCGGCCCAGCCCCGGCCGGCGCCCAGCACATCGCCGTAGCTGAAACCGCCGCACGCGGCGAAGCCGGTGAAATCGGCGAGTCGCCGCCGGCCGCTTTGCAGATCGGTCATGTGCACGTCGATGGCATCGAAGCCCGCGCGCGAGAACGCCGCGGCCATTTCGACCTGCCCGTTGACGCCCTGATCGCGGAGGATCGCGATACGCGGCCGCGCACCTTTGGCGATGTACGGTGCGGCGATGTCCTCTGCCGGATCGAACGTGAGCTTGGGCGTGATGCCGGGATCGTTGCCGTCGCAGCGCCATTCGCGCTCGGCATCCGCGCATACGGGATTGTCGCGAAGTCGTTGCATCGCGTGGCTCGTTTCGGACCACGCGGCGATCAGATCGGCCCAATCGCGTTCCGCGATTGTCGCGCCGCCGAGCTGCAAGCGAACACGCATGCAATCCGCGATGCGCGCAACGTCGTGCACGAGCGCATCGATCCCGTGCGCGGCGAACAGCGCGCGCATCTTGTCGCGATCTGCGCTCCTGATCTGCACGACCGCGCCGAGTTCTTCGTTGAAAAGATCCTGCAGCGCGTTTTCGGCCCAGCCATCGAGCGTGACGT